>JBOICL010000036.1:0-1406 GCA_050740055.1 Stenotrophobium sp. | reverse complement strand
ACCCAGGTGGGCAGCATGTTCGGCCTCTATTTCGGCCAGGGGCCGATCCGCGGCTACGGCGACGTGATGGCCTGCGACGCCAGCGCCTTCAAGCACTTCTTCCACGCCATGCTCGATCGCGGCGTGTCTCTCGCGCCTTCCGCCTACGAGGCCGGCTTTGTCGGCGCGATGCACGGCGGCGCGGAAATCAGCGCGACATTCGATGCCGCGCGCGCGGCCTTCGCATCGATGCGGACGTGAACCCGTAAACTAGCGGCCAAGCTCCACCCGCTCTCGTACTTTCGGGCCGGCGCATTGTTATTATTTATTGACTATATTTTTATTTAACCAATAAAAAATAATAACAACCAAGCCTGAAACCAGCGGAGCGGGTGGACATAAAACAGATCAAGACACACCCAACATGGCCGACCACACCGGATTCCTGAGCAAGCTGCGCGCCAATCTCAACAAGGGCGATTCCTTCCTGACGCGCGACCTCGGCAGCCTGTTCTCCGCCGACAAGCTCAACGACGACGCGCTGGAAGAACTGGAAACGCGCCTGCTGATGGCCGACGCAGGCGTGGACGCGACCACCTGGCTGATGCAGCGCCTGCAGGTCGAGATCAACCTCGGCCGCGTCAAGAACGAGAAGCAGCTGCGCGCGGCGCTGAAAAAGGCGCTGGTCGAACTGCTGGCGCCGGTGAGCAAGCCGCTGACCATCCCGCCCTTCATCAAGCCCTACATCCTGTTCGTCGCCGGCGTGAACGGCGTCGGCAAGACCACCACCATCGGCAAACTGGCGCTGCGCCTTAAGCAGGAAGGCAAGACCGTGCTGCTCGCTGCCGGCGACACTTTCCGCGCCGCCGCCGTGCAGCAGCTCACCACCTGGTCGGAACGCGCGGGCGTGCCAATTTTGTCGCAAGGCGAAGGCGCGGATTCGGCCAGCGTGATTTTCGACGCAGTGCAATCGGCCAAGGCGCGCGGCATCGACGTGGTCATCGCCGACACCGCTGGCCGCCTGCACACGCAGTCGCACCTGATGGAAGAACTGCGCAAGATCAAGCGCGTTGTGCAGAAGCACGATCCCTACGCGCCGCACGAGGTGCTGCTGGTGGTGGACGCCACCACCGGCGGCAACGCGCTGACGCAGGCGCTGCAATTCCACGAGGCGATCGGCCTGACCGGCATCGCCATCACCAAGTTGGACGGCACCGCCAAGGGCGGTATCCTGCTGGCCATCGCGCGGCGGCTGTCGCTGCCGGTGCGTTTCGTCGGCCTCGGCGAGGGGGTGGACGATCTAGAGCCGTTTGATGCCGAGACTTATGCGGAAGCCCTGATTGGAGAATAAAAACGTGAGACGGGAGACGGGAGACGGGAGACGCAACAGCAGCAGCAGCGGCATCCAGTTTTTCTGCGTGCAAACC
>JBOICL010000035.1:0-13829 GCA_050740055.1 Stenotrophobium sp. | reverse complement strand
CGGCCTTCATCTGCCGGCCCATGCTCTCGACCAGATCGGCGGGCGGGCGGATGTCCTTGATCTCGATGCGCGTGACTTTCAGGCCCCAGGGCGTGGTGGCGGCGTCCACCACCGACAGCAGCTTGGTATTGATGTGGTCGCGCTGGGACAGCAGTTCGTCCAGGTCCATCGAGCCCATCACCGTGCGCAGGTTGGTCATGGTCAACTGCATGATGGCGAATTCCAGACGCTGCACTTCGTATGCCGCCTTGGCCGCGTCCAGCACCTGGTAGAACACCACGCCATCGACGCCGACCATGGCGTTGTCCTTGGTGATGATCTCCTGCGAAGGCACGTCCAGTACCTGTTCCATCAGCGACAGCTTGCGGCCGACGCTATCCACATAAGGCACCAGCCAGTGCAAGCCGGGCTGGAAAGTCGCGCGGTACTTGCCGAAGCGTTCGATCGTGTACTCCATGCCCTGGCTCACGATGACGATACCTTTCCACAGGGTGACGATGACGAAAACCACGAATGCGATGAAAACGATGCCGCCCATAGCTGACTCTCCTTCGGGTGAGGGCCGATTGTAACGAGTGTTTATGCCGGTGAATGCACGGCGGCATCCGCCGCCATGGCGCGGATGCGCTCCACCATAGAGTAGAAACCGTTGCGCCGGTTCATGGTGATGTGGTTCTCCAGCCCCAGCCGCGTGAAGATCGAGGCGATATTCATGGACAGGATTTCCTGCGGCGTCCTGCCCGAGGTCAGCATGAACAGCAATGCGATCAAGCCCTTGACCAGGTGCGCGTCGGAATCGCCGTGGAATTCCAGTTTCAACGGCGGGCCGGGCTGCACCGTGTGCGTGAACCACACCTGCGACATGCAGCCGCGCACCTTGTTCGCCTCGGTGTGATCCGCCACCGACATAGCAGGCAGCTTGCGGCCGAGGTCGATGATGTAACGGTAGCGCTCCTCCCATTCGCCGAGGAGCTCGAAGTTTTCAACCAGATCGTCAACGTTCATGCGCCAATTGTAGTGTCCCGTGCAGTCCACGGGACAGCGCCGATGATCGACAGGGAATCAATTCAGATAGGCCACGCCAGTGAGCTCTTCGGACAACGTCCAAAGTTTTTTCGCGGCCTGTGTGTCACGTGCTCTTGCTGAGCAGCCCACTTTCTTTGGGTAACCGCTCTGTTCAGCGAAGCCATCGGGACCGATGTAGTCGCCGCCATTCACCTCGGCGGATGTGGCAGCACAGAGCATTGGCAGCGCACCCCGAGGTGCAGGTTGCGCAATATAGGTGTTGGCGAAATGCATCAGCGCTTTGCCAAAGCCGGAGTTTTCCATTTCTGGCCCAGCCTTTTGTAAATTGGTCGCGGCATAACCGGGATGCGCGCCGACGCTGATTGCATTGATGCCATGCTTCTCGAAACGGCGCTGCAGTTCGAACATGAACAACAGGTTCGCGAGCTTGCTCTGAAAATATGCCGGCCATTTCGAGTAGCACTTGTTCCAGTTGAGGTCATCGAAACGGATCTTTCCCGGCTTGTGAAAGCCGCTGCTCATGGTCGCGACACGCGCACCGGGCGTGCTTTGCAGCTTCGGCAGCAGCAGGCCGGTGAGCGCGAAGTGGCCCAGATGGTTGGTGCCGATCTGCATCTCGAATCCATCCTTGGTGCGGCGCAGTGGCAGCGCCATCAAGCCGGCGTTGTTGCACAGCAGGTCTAGCTTCGGGTGGCCAGCGGAGAATTTCTGCGCAAAGGCGCGCACCGATGCCAGGTCGCCGAGATCGAGTTGCATAAACTCAAGGTTTGCCTGCGGGGCCTCCTTGCGAATCTGGTTCATCGCCGCTTCGGTTTTCGCGCGATCACGACAGGCCAGAATCACTTGCGCGCCCGCAGAGGCGAGCCCCAGCGCCGTTTCATAGCCGAGACCGCTATTGGCACCAGTGACGATGGCGATCTTGCCATCTAGATTCGAAATATCGCTTTTGGCCCATTTGGTTTTCACGCTGTGTGCCTCCCAATGAATATTTATTCTGCCCAGAAATTCTTTGCCAGTTCGCGCCGCGCCGTGCCAAAGCACGGGTTTAGCGAAAAATCCGCTGATTCCGGCGCCTTGGTCAGCATCGACCAGCTGCCATGCGACATTAACTGCGGCGTCAGCCCTTCGGACAGCGCCTCGAATCCCTTCGCAGTTTAATGTCGCACTCTACACCATGGTTGATGATGAACTTGAGCTGGCGCACCGCCTGATGATTCTTCGAGCGTAGTACAGCAATGTCCGGCGTGAGCGCCCGGAGCGCTATACTCCGCGCCCGGTTTTCAAAGGTTTTGTCATGATCCGTCCCTCCGGCCGCAGTGCCGACCAACTCCGTCCCGTCAGCATCCAGCGCGGCTTCACCAAGCATGCGGAAGGCTCGGTGCTGGTCAGCTTCGGCGACACGCGCGTGCTGTGCACCGCCAGCGTCGAGGAACGCGGCCCGGCCTGGAAGAAGGACGGCGGCTGGGTCACGGCCGAATACGGCATGTTGCCGCGCGCCACTCACGACCGCAGCCGGCGCGAGGCCGCGCAGGGCAAGCAGAACGGCCGCTCGCAGGAAATCCAGCGCCTGATCGGCCGCAGCCTGCGCGCGGTGGTCGATCTGTCCGCGCTCGGCAGTTCGACCATCACGCTGGACTGCGACGTGCTGCAAGCCGACGGCGGCACGCGCACCGCTGCCATCACCGGCGCCTATGTCGCGCTGGTGGACGCGGTGGCGGCACTGAAAAAATCCGGCAAGATCAAATCGAATCCTATCCACGGCCAGATTGCCGCGGTTAGCGTCGGCATCTATCGTGGCGCGCCGGTGCTGGACCTCGACTACGCCGAGGATTCCGACTGCGAATGCGACATGAACGTGGTGATGAACGAGGCCGGTGCTTTCATCGAGGTGCAGGGCACCGCCGAGGGTCACGCCTTCCGCCGCGATGAACTCAACCAACTGCTGGACCTTGCCGGCGCCGGCATCCGGCAGCTGCAGCAGGCGCAGCGCGAGGCGCTGGGGCAATGAAAACCGAAGTCGTCCTCGCCAGCCGCAACGAACACAAGCTGGCCGAGATCAAAGCGCTGCTGGCGCCGCTGGGCTGGAACCTGCGGCTGCTGTCCGACTTCGGCCACGGCGCGGCGGAAGAATCCGCGCCGACCTTCGTCGAAAACGCGCTGCTCAAGGCGCGCTACGCCGCGCAGCTTTCCGGCCTGCCGGCGATCGCCGACGACTCCGGCCTCGAAGTCGAGGCGCTCAACGGCGCGCCCGGCGTCTTGTCCGCACGCTATGCCGGCGAAACCGCGAGCGACGTGGAAAACAACCAGAAGCTGCTGCAGGCGCTGAAGAACGTACCCGAAGGCCAGCGTGCGGCGCGTTTCGTCGCGCTGATGGTCTACGTGCGCCGCGCCGATGACGCGGTGCCGATCATCGCGCAGGGCAGTTGGCGCGGAACTATCCTGCACAATCCGCGTGGCACCCGCGGCTTCGGCTACGACCCGCTGTTCTATGTCGCCGAGCAGAAATGCTCCGCCGCCGAACTCGATGCCACGGTCAAGAACAAGATCAGCCACCGCGCACGCGCCGCCAAGCACCTCTATTCCGCCCTGCACGATGCCGGCATCCATAGCTGAGCCGCCGCTTTCGCTGTACCTGCATTTCCCCTGGTGCGTGCGCAAATGCCCGTACTGCGACTTCAACTCGCACGCGCTGCGCGGCGAAATTCCTGAGCAGGAATACATCGATGCGATGGTGCGCGACCTAGATTTCGAGCTGGCCTCGTCTCCCGTTTCTCGTCTCCCGTCTCTCGTCTCCATCTTCATGGGTGGCGGCACGCCCAGTCTGTTTTCCGGCCGCGCCATCGCCTGTGTGCTGGAAGAAACCGCCAAGCGCCTGCGCTTTGCCGCCGATACCGAGATCACGCTCGAAGCCAATCCCGGCACGGTGGATGAAGCCCATTTCAAGGACTATCGCGCCGCCGGCGTGAACCGCCTGTCCATCGGCGTGCAGAGCCTGAATGCTGCGCATCTCAAGGCGCTGGGCCGCATCCACGATCCGGCACAGGCCCACCGCGCCGTGGACATCGCGCGCCGCGCCGGTTTCGACAATCTCAATCTCGACTTGATGTACGCTCTGCCGCAGCAGACGCCGGCGCAGGCCGAGGCCGATCTGCGCGCATTGATCGCGCTGGAGCCGGAGCACATCTCCTACTATCAGCTGACGCTGGAGCCCAACACAGAGTTCGCCGCGCGGCCGCCGCCGCTGCCCGACGACGACACGGCCTGGACCATGCACGAGCAGAGCCAGAATCTGCTCGCCGCACACAGCTATCGGCAGTACGAAGTTTCCGCCTACGCCAAGGATGGCAGGCGCAGTCGCCACAATCTCAACTACTGGCAGTTCGGCGATTACCTCGGCATCGGCGCGGGCGCGCATGGCAAGCGCACGCGGCGCGGGCAGATCGAACGCCGCGCGCGGCACAAGCACCCGAAGACCTATCTCGACAGCGCGGGAACCGTCGGCGCCGTGCAGGAGCAGCGCGCCATTCCGGCAGCGGAACTGCCGTTCGAGTTCCTGATGAATGCCCTGCGGCTGAACGAAGGTTTCCGCATCGACGATTACGAGAAGGGCACCAGCTGCTCGTGGAATGCACTGGCCCCGGCGCTAGCGCGTGCGCGCAAGCTGGGCCTGCTGGACGAGACGGTGGCTGGTGAGCTTCGCGCCAGCGAATTCGGGCGGCGGCATCTGAACAGCCTGCTGACGCTGTTCCTGGAGTGAGGAGAGCGGGATGCTCGAAGAAGCTGTCGTCATCTGTCCCGCCTGCTGGGAGGAAATCGTGCTCGAACTCGACCTCTCCGGCGGTTCGGCGATCTACACCGAGGACTGCTCCGTCTGCTGCCGCCCGATGACCGTGCATCTCACGGTGGGCGAGGACGGCGCCGCGTTCAGCGTCCATGTCAGCGCAGAAAATGAATGAAGCCACACCCGCTCCATTGAAAATGCGTTCGGTGCTCGTTATATATTGTAAAATAATGTAATATAAAGTGATTAATATATCACATTTCTTGATCCACTTTTGCTGAGAGCGGGTGGCCGCCAGCGCCGAGCGGCCCGCTCTTCACTTGCCGCAAATGGCCGGATTCTATAGACTGCGCGCCCTTTAAAGTTTCCCCCGGAATTTGCCATGAAAGCCGATATCCATCCGAGCTACGCGGAAGTCAACGTGACTTGCAGCTGCGGCAACAAGTTCAAGACGCGCTCGACCAATGCCAAAGACCTGCATCTCGACGTCTGCGCCAAGTGCCATCCGTTCTACACCGGCAAGCAGAAAATCGCGGATGTCGGCGGCCGCGTGGACAAGTTCAACAAGCGCTACACCAAGAGCGCCGGCGCCGCGGCCTGATCGCACGCGCCCTGTTTTGCCTGCGAGGCCGCCATTAGGCGGCCTTGCCGTTTCTGAAGCACGCCACGCATAATTCCCGCCTTGCACCACCCATGCGCATCCAGGCAGACGGCACTGCGCGAGACCCATGAACGACCCCTCTAGGCTGAAGCAGTCCGCGCTGGACTATCACGAGTTTCCGCGTCCCGGAAAACTCGGCATCGAGATCACCAAGCCGTTTTCCACGCCGGAAGAGCTGTCGCTGGCCTACACGCCCGGCGTGGCCGAGCCGGTGCTGGCGATCCAGCAGAATCCCGAAGACGCCTACCGCTACACCGCCAAAGGCAACCTGGTCGCGGTGATCTCCAACGGCACCGCCGTGCTGGGGCTCGGCGACTGCGGCGCGCTGGCCGGCAAGCCGGTGATGGAGGGCAAGGCGGTGCTGTTCAAGAAATTCGCCGATATCGACGTATTCGACATCGAGGTGGACGCGAAGGAGCCCAAGGACGTGATCGACACGGTGGCGCGCATCGCGAGCACCTTCGGCGGCATCAACCTGGAAGACATCGCCGCGCCCTCGTGCTTCGAGATCGAGGATGAACTGATCAAGCGCTGCGACATCCCGGTGTTTCACGACGATCAGCACGGCACCGCCATCGTGCTCTGCGCGGGCCTGCTCAACGCGCTGGAATTGCAGGGCAAGAAGATCGCGGACGCGCGCATCGTCTGCCTCGGCGCCGGCGCGGCGGGCATCGCCTCGATGCGGCTGGCAGTCGATCTGGGCGCCAGGCGCGAGAACATGCTGCTGGTGGACCGCAAGGGCGTGATCCACCGCGACCGCGAGGATTTCTCGAAGCTGAACAAGGAAAAACTGGAGTTCGCCTCCGCCGCGGCGGCTGAGCGCCGCACACTGGCGGGTGCACTGGCAGGTGCCGACGTGTTCATCGGCGTGTCCGGCCCCGGCCTGATGCAGCCGCAGTGGCTGATGCTGATGGCGGAAAATCCCATCGTCTTCGCGCTGTCGAATCCCACGCCGGAAATCCTGCCGGAGGCGGCGCTGTCGGTGCGCAAGGATCTGATCATGGCCACCGGCCGCAGCGATTATCCCAACCAGGTCAACAACGTCCTGTGCTTCCCGTTCATCTTCCGCGGCGCGCTGTATGTGCGCGCGCGGCTGATCAACAGCGCGATGAAGGTCGCGGCGGTGCGCGCCATCGCCGCGCTGGCACGAGAACCGGTGCCGCAGGAAATGCTGGCGGCCTACCGGCAAAACTCGTTATCCTTCGGTCCGGAGTACATCATTCCCAAGCCGCTCGACCAGCGCCTGCGCGACACCGTCGCGCCGGCGGTGGCCCGCGCGGCGGTCGCCAGCGGAGTCGCGCGGTTGCCTTATCCGGCGCACTACCCCGTTTAGAACGGAGCACTAACATGAGCAAAACAAGCTACAGCCTGGTCAACGAAGCCAGCGGCGAGAAGATCGACCTGCCGATGGTCACCGGCATCCTCGGCGAACCCGGCCTCGATGTCGGCAAGGTTCACGGCAAGATGGGCGTGTTCACCTACGACCCCGGCTTTACCTCGACCTGCTCAACCCAGTCGTCCATCACCTTTATCGACGGCGACAAGGGCATCCTGCTCTACCGTGGTTATCCGGTGAGCCAGCTCGCGGAAAAATGCTCCTTCATCGAAGTCGCCTACCTGATCCTCAACGGCGAACTGCCCAACAAGGCGCAACTGGAGAAGTTCGACCAGAACATCCGCAAGCACACGATGATCAACGAGGCGCTGAAGCGCTTCTTCGACGGCTTCCATTACGATGCGCACCCGATGGCGATGCTCACCGGCGTGGTCGGCTCGCTGTCCGGCTTCTACCACGACACCACCAACAACAAGGATCCGCGCCACCGCGAGATTTTCGCGCACCGCATGATCGCGAAGATCCCGACCATCGCCGCCGCGGCCTACAAGAAGTATTACGGCCAGCCGTTCATGTATCCACAGAACCACATGGACTACTGCTCCAACCTGCTGCACATGATGTTCGCGGTGCCGGCCGAGCCCTACCACATCGATCCGGTCGCGGCGAAGGCACTGGACGTGCTGTTCATCCTGCACGCCGACCACGAGCAGAACGCCTCCACCTCGACCGTGCGCATGGCCGGTTCCACCGGCTGCAACCCCTACGCCGCCATCGCCGCCGGCATCGCCGCGCTGTGGGGTCCGGCCCACGGCGGCGCCAACGAGGCGGTGCTGAAGATGCTCAGCGAGATCGGCGACGTGAAGAACGTGCCGGCGTTCATGGCCAAGGTGAAGGATAAGAATTCCGGCGTGCGCCTGATGGGCTTCGGCCACCGCGTATACAAAAACTTCGACCCGCGCGCGACCATCATCCGCGACCAGTGCCACACCGTGCTGAAACATCTCGGCAAGGAAAACGATCCGCTGCTGGAACTGGCGCTGGAACTGGAGCGCATCGCGCTGTCCGACGATTACTTCAAGGAACGCAAGCTCTACCCCAACGTCGATTTCTACTCTGGCATTATCTACAAGGCGCTGGGGATTCCGGTGAACATGTTCACGCCGATGTTCGCGGTCGCCCGCACCGTCGGCTGGGTCGCGCACTGGATCGAGATGGTGTCCGATCCCGGCATGCGCATCGCGCGCCCGCGCCAGGTTTATACCGGCGCCGCCGACCGCAACGTCGCCGCCATCGCCAAGCGTTGAGCGTCGCTTGCTGCAAGAAGTAGCCCTCCGCATGGAGGGCTACTTTATTTGCGATCGGACATCATCAATTCTCGCGTAACAAAACCTCTACCGCCTGCGCACCGAGTCGCGCGAACGGCTGACCGTCGGCAGGATCGAGCGGCGGCCGGCGCAGTTCATCGGCGGGGAAAATCGCCACGTCCACGCCGATGTCCGACGCCTCGAAACGCAGCAGCGGCCGCTGCTGCTCCGCGCCGCCGGCATAGCGATAGCTGCGATCGTCCTGCGTGCAGGCAATGCCGTGGTTGCGCAGAAAGATTTCCAGCGTTTCGGGCGCATCGCAGAACGCGTGCAACTGCACGCGGTGCGCCGCGTGGACCGCTCCGCTGACCGCACCGCCGGCCAGCCGCGGCAGAAATTCCGCCAGCAATTTCATCGCGCGGGCCGCGGTCTCGCGCAGCAGGCGCAGGCGCTCCCGGTAACCGGCGCCGCCGAACAACTGCTGGTAGCCGATCACCGCGCGCTGCACGGCGGCGTTGTCGGGCAGAGCCGCGCGCGGCCCCAGGTTCAGGCGCTGTGCGGCCTTCTGCTTGGCCAGCCGGTAATCGGTGAGCCGCTCCACGCAGTAGATGCGCGCAGCCACCTGCGCCAGTTCATCGTGCTGCCGGTCGCCTGCGTTCCTGTTCATGGATTTTGCGTCCGCAAGGCTCACCCGCTCTGTCGTGAAACAACGCCGTTGTTGTTTTAATATATTAACTTAAATTAAATATAGTCAATATAATTAAACTATCTTGCCGGAGAATGCACAAGAGCGGGTGACGCGAGGCTTAGGGAAACTCTGAATAAGCGTCGCGAGCGCAGGCAACTTATTCAGAGTTTCCTTAGAAAATATCCTGGACGCTGGCTTTATCCTTGTTGACCGCCGCGTTGTCCGCTTCCGGGATGTGATCCGCCTGCACGGTCTCGAAAATCGCGCTGGGATCATCGGGCGCGGCGAGCTTGCCGTCCTTGGGATTGATGCGCACGTCCACCAGCCCCGGCGGCCGCGGCAGCATTTCCTGCGGCACGCCCTTGAGCGCAAAACGCATGAAATCCATCCACACCGGCAGCGCCGCGCGCGCGCCGTATTCGCCCCGGCCCAGTGTGCGCGGCTGGTCGTAGCCGACCCAGGTGACGGCCAGCAGGGTTTTCTGGAAGCCGTTGAACCAGGCATCGGTTTCGTTATTGGTGGTGCCGGTCTTGCCCGCGAGGTCGTCGCGGCCCAGCGCGCGCAGCGCGGCGCCGGTGCCGCGGACGGTGACGTCGTGCATCATGCTGGTGAGCAGCCACAGGGTCTGCGGATCGACCACGCGCGGCGCGTAATGGCCGGCATCCGCGCTGGCGGCGGCGGGAGCAGCAGCCGGCGCAGCGGCATTTGCAGGGTTTGCAGGATCGCTAGGTTTTACGGCGCTGGCATCAGCCGCGTCCGCGCAGGACGGGCAGGCGATTTTCGGCTGCGCGCTGAAAATCAGTTGCCCGCTGCCGTCGCGGATTTCCTGGATGTAGTACGGGTCGATCAGGAAGCCGCCGTTGGCGATGGTCGCGTAGCCGCGCGCCAGCTCCAGCGGCGTGTACGTCGCGCTGCCCAGCGCCATGGTCAGGTCATGCGGCATGCGCGACTTGTCGAGGCCGAAGCGCGCGGCATAATCCTGCGCGTAGTCGATGCCGATCGCCATCAGCAGACGGATGGAAACCAGGTTGACCGAATGCACCAGCGCCTCGCGCAGTCGCATCGGGCCGCTGAACTTGTCATTGTCGTTTTCCGGACGCCAGTCGGACTCCAGCCGCGGATCGTCGAACACCACCGGCGCGTCGAGAAACACCGAGGCCGGCGTGTAGCCCTTGGCCAGCGCCGCCGCGTAGAAGAAGGGCTTGAAACCGCTGCCGACCTGGCGCCGCGCCTGGGTGACGCGATTGAACTTGCCCTCGAAGAAATCGTAGCCGCCGATCAGCGCCTGCACCGCGCCGTCGCGCGGGTCCAGCGCGACGAACGCGCCTTGGACCTCCGGCATCTGGCTCAGTTTCCAGTGATCGCCCTCGCGCTTGATGCGCACGATGTCGCCACGCTTGAGCGGTTTCTTTTCCGATAGATTCGCCCACTTGAAATCGTTGCGCTCGACGATCGCGACGCCTTCTTCGGTAAGCACGCGCAGTTGTTCGGACGAGAACGTCAGCACCGCGGCCGGCACCAGCCCGGCCAGCGTGGGACGCTCGTCCAGGGCGTCCACTACCCTGGGATCGGTGTGGCCGCCTTGCAGCAGCTCCGGCGCGAGATGCGCTTCCGCGCCGCGCCAGCCGTGGCGTTCGTCGTAATCCAGCAGGGCGCTGCGCAGCGCACGGTTGGCGGCGATCTGGCGCTGGGAATCCAGCGTGGTCGTCACCGTATAGCCGCGGCTGTAGACCGCTTCGCCGTATTTCGCATACAGGTCCGCGCGCACCATTTCCGCGACGTAGTGGGCGTCGATGTCCACCGGCGCGCGCGCCTCGCGCACCACTACTTTCTCGGCCATCGCGGCGTTGTACTGCTGTTTGGTGATGTCGCGCAGATCGAGCATGCGCCGCAGCACGTAGTTGCGCCGCTCGGTGGAGCGCTGCGGATTGCGGATCGGGTTATTGGCGGAAGGCGCCTTGGGCAGGCTCGCCAAGACCGCGCATTCGGACAGCGTCAGCTGCCCGAGATCCTTGCCGAAATACACCTGCGCCGCGGCGCCGACGCCGTAGGCGCGCTCGCCGAGATAGATCTTGTTGAGATACAGCGCGAGGATTTCCTTCTTCGACAGCTCGTGCTCGATCTTGTGCGCGAGCAGGATCTCGCGGAACTTGCGCGTGAAGGTCTTCTCGTTGGTGAGGAACACGTTGCGCGCCAGCTGCATGGTGATGGTGCTGCCACCCTGGGTCTTCTCGCCAGTGGCGACGAGCTTGAGCGCGGCGCGCGCCAAGCCCCAGTAGTCCACGCCGCCGTGTTTGAAGAAATCCGCGTCCTCGGCGTCCACGAAAGCCTGCACGACCTGCGGCGGGAAATCCTCGTACTTGAGCAGTTCGCGGCGCTCGGCGCCGAACTCGCCGATGAGCTTGCCGTCGCGCGTGTAGATGCGCAGCGGCACCGACAACTGCAGTTGCCTGAGACTGTCCACCGAAGGCAGGCCGGCCTCCAGCGAAGCGCGCACACCGAGGACAACTCCCAGCGCCACCAGCAGCGAAACCACGGCTCCAAGCAGCAGCCAGACCAGCACTGCGCCGCGGGCTGTATTCACACGAGAGGAAAAGGGCATGCGTCGGAACCTGGAAATGCGTATTTTCGATTTTGCAGCTTTGGGACTACTATCAGGGAGTTGTATCGGAAACTTCGAGTTGCATTGTAGGAATATTCGTTTATATTACGTTCCAATGCGGGAGGAGTCATTAAATAAAACCCGCGGGGTTTCCTATCGTAGCGGTGCGAGGCGATATGTCCATCATGCAGTCGCTGTTCGGGGGAGGTAGCCAGGCGTTGATCGGGCTGGACATCAGTTCCAGTTCGGTCAAGCTCGTGGAGCTGCAAAAGAAAGGCGACCGGTATCAGCTCGAAACCTACGCCATCGAGGCGTTGCCGCCCAATGCCGTGAATGACAAGCAGATCGCGGACCCCAAGGCGGTGGGCGAAGTCGTCGCACGCGCCGTCAACCGCAGCGGCACGCGCCAGAAGCAGGCGGCCATCGCCGTGGCCGGCGCTTCGGTGATCAGCAAGACGATCCAGATGCCCGCCACCCTGTCTGAAAACGACATGGAAGACCAGATCAAGGCGGAAGCAGAGCAGTACATCCCCTATCCGGTAGAGGAAGTGAACCTGGATTTCCAGGTGCTCGATAAAAGCGACAAGAATCCCGACATGGTCGATGTGCTGCTGGCCGCCTGCCGCAAGGAACAGGTCGAGCACCGCTGCGCCGCGCTGGAGATCGCCGGCCTGATCCCCAAGAAAGTGGACATCGAGACCTATGCGCTGGAAAACGCCTGCCAGTTCCTGCGCCATCAGATGCCGGAACAGGGCAAGAACAAGACCATCGCGGTCGTCGATGTCGGCGCCACCAACACCTCGGTTCTGATCCTGCACGATCACAAGACGGTGTTCACGCGCGACCAGGCCTTCGGCGGCCGGCAGCTCACCGAGGACATCATGCGCACCTACGGCATGTCCTTCGAGGAGGCCGCCCGCGCCAAGCGCGTGGGGCAGCTGCCGGACAATTACCAGAGCGAGGTGCTCGCGCACTTTCTGGCCGACATGGCGCAGCAGGTGGACCGCTCGCTGCAGTTCTTCTTTTCCGCTGCCTCGCAGCACAGCACGGTGGACCAGATCATTCTCGCCGGCGGCTGCGCGCATATCGCCGGAGCCGATGCCGCGCTCCAGGAACGCCTGCATATCCCCACGGTGGTCGCCAGACCTTTTGCGCAGATGGGCCTGTCAGCGAAGGCCAAAACCGCATTGGCAAAGGACGAGGCGGCGCTGCTGATCGCCTGCGGGCTCGCCTTCCGCGCCTTCGACGAGGCGAGGTGAGCCATGGCCATCCGCATCGACCTTCTCGACTGGCGCCAGGCACGCCGTGACCGGCAGAAGAAACAGTTTCTTGCCATGCTCGGCATCGGTGCGATCGCCAGCATCGCGCTGGTGCTGCTCGGCCTGCTGACCGCCACCGCGGAGCTGGATCACCAGAAGGCGCGCAACGAATACCTCAAGCAGCAGATCGCCGAAACCGACAAGAAGATCAAGGAAATCCAGGATCTGGAAAAAACCAAGGAGAGCCTGCTGGCGCGCATGCGTGTGATCGAAGAACTGCAGGCCAACCGCTCAGCCACCGTGCATTTCTTCGACGAGATCGTGAACACCGTCCCGGACGGCGTCACTCTCACCGGAATCAAACAGAGCGGCGGCAGCGTCACCATCGACGGCATCGCCGACTCCAACGGCCGCGTCTCGACCTACATGAAAAACCTCGATGCCTCGCAGTGGTTCGCCGATCCCAAGCTGATCGTGATCAAGACCAGCGATGACAAGGACAAGCAGCGCAAGAGTGAATTCACTCTTCAGGTGAAGAACCTCACCAAGGCCACCGACAAGACCAAGCCCAAAGAGGGGGACGCGGAATGAAATTCCAGCAGATCCTCAATGAACTCCAGTCGCTGGACATGCAGAACCCAGGCGCGTGGCCGCAGTGGGCGCGTGTGAGCGGCGCGATCCTGCTGGCCCTGGTCATACTCGGCGCCGGCAGCTATTTCCTGATCAAGCCCCAGCTTGATGAACTGTCGCAGGCGCAGGCACAGGAAAAAGACCTGCGTGCCGAGTTCGTGCGCAAGCAGCAGAAGGTCGCGGCGCTCGACGCCTACAAGGCACAGCTCGCGGAGATGCAGAAGTCCTTCGGCGCCATGCTGCGCCAGCTGCCGAGCAAGACCGAAGTGCCCAGCCTGCTCAACGACATCTCGCGGATCCGCGTTGCTTCTAGCCTGGACGAGGAACTGTTCAAGCCGGAAGCCGAAGTGCCGAAGGAGTTCTACGCTGAGATACCCAACCAGATCATTGAACTGGGCACCTACCACGAGATGGGCACTTTCGTCAGCGGCATCGCGGCGCTACCGCGCATCGTGACCATCGACAACGTGGACATCCGTCCGGTTGGCGGCAAGGGCGCGGTGGGTGAACTGCGCATACAGGCGCAGGCCACGACCTAC
>JBOICL010000034.1:0-30098 GCA_050740055.1 Stenotrophobium sp. | reverse complement strand
AGCTGGCGCAGCACGATCATCATCGCGATCTCGATCCCGCTGTCGATCCTGGGCTCGGTCGTCGTGCTGAGCGTCCTCGGCGAGACGATCAACATCATGACGCTGGGCGGCCTCGCGCTTGCGGTCGGCATCCTCGTCGATGACGCCACGGTGACCATCGAGAACATCAACTGGCATCTGGAAAAGGGCAAGGACGTGGAAACCGCGATCCTCGACGGCGCGCAGCAGATTGCGCTGCCGGCGCTGGTTTCGACGCTATGTATCTGCATCGTGTTTATCCCGATGTTTTTCCTCGGAGGCATCGCCAAATACCTGTTCGTGCCGATGGCCGAAGCGGTGGTATTCGCGATGCTCGCCTCCTACATCCTGTCGCGAACCCTGGTGCCGACGCTATCCAAGTACTGGCTGAAAATGCATGTCGCGATGCACGATGAAAGCCGCCGCCGCAATGCACTGGCGCGCTTCCAGCACGGCTTCGAGACGCGTTTCACCGCGCTCCGGTCGAACTACCACGACCTGCTCGGCAGCGCGCTGCACCGGCCGGTGCTGTTCGCGGTCGTCTTCATGGCGGCCGGCGCCGCAAGCTACGGACTGTCGCCTTTCCTGGGCCAGAATTTCTTCCCTTCCGTGGACGCTGGCCAGATCAAGCTGCACCTGCGGGCGCGCAGCGGCACCCGCATCGAGGACACGGCGCCGCTGTGCGATGCCGTCGAGGCGCAGATCAAGCGTTACATCCCCGCGAGCGAAATTGCCAGCATCGTGGACAACATCGGCGTACCCAACAGCGGCATCAACCTCGCCTACAGCACCTCGGCCCCCATCGGTCCGGGCGATGCCGACATCATGATCACGCTCAACCAGGGCCACAAGCCGACGGCAGATTACGTGCGCACCCTGCGTCAGAAGCTACCAAGTCTGTTTCCGTCGGTATCGTTCTCCTTCCTTCCTGCCGACATCGTCAGCCAGATCCTGAACTTCGGCCTGCCGTCGCCGCTGGATGTGCAGATCACCGGCTACAACCAGACGGCGAACCGCGCCTTCGCCGAATCGCTGCTGCCCAAGCTGCGCCACATTCCCGGTGCCGTGGACCTGCGCATGCAGCAGACCTTCAACTACCCGCAGATCGACGTCACCGTCGACCGCACGCGTGCGGCGCAACTCGGCCTTACCCAGCTCGACATCGCCAACAACATGCTGATCTCGCTCTCCGGCAGCTTCCAGACCGCGCCCAGTTTCTGGGTCAATCCGAAAAACGGCGTCCAGTACAGGGTCGCCGTGCAGGCACCACAGTACATCCTGCGTTCGCTGCAGGACCTGACGACCACCCCGATCTCCTCGGCCGGCGCCGGGACCCAGCAGACGCTGGCCAATGTCGCCAGCATCAGCCGCAGCGTCGGCCCCGAAGTCGTCACCCACTACAACGCGCGTCCGACCATCGACCTCTACGGTGCGGTGCAGGATTCCGACCTCGGCACGGTGACACGCGCGATGCGCAAGATCGTCGATGCCGCCGCCGGGGACGTGCCGCGAGGCTCGAAAGTCATGATCCGTGGGCAGGCGCAGACCATGACCTCGTCGTTCAACGGGCTGTTCCTGGGGCTGATCGGCGCGATCGTGCTGATCTACCTGCTGATCGTGGTCAATTTCCAGTCCTGGGCTGACCCCTTCATCATCATCACCGCCCTTCCCGCAGCCTTGTCCGGCATTGTGTGGATGCTGTTCCTGACGCATACCACCATCAGCGTGCCGGCGCTGACCGGCGCCATCATGTGCATGGGCGTGGCCACCGCCAACAGTATTCTCGTGGTGAGCTTTGCACGCGAACGGCTCAACCAGGGGCTTGGCGCCCTGGAAGCCGCGCTCGAAGCCGGGTTCACGCGCTTCCGCCCGGTGCTGATGACAGCGCTGGCCATGATCATTGGCATGGTGCCGATGGCGCTGGGTCTGGGCGAAGGCGGCGAACAGAACGCGCCGCTGGGCCGCGCGGTGATCGGCGGCCTGATGTTCGCCACGCTCGCCACCATGATCTTCGTCCCAGTCGTCTTCAGCCTGGTGCATGGCCGCCGCACCGCGTCCGCGCACTAACGCTCCGGAGTCCGTAGAAATGTCCGCCCCTCATCCCACCCCGCATTCCGCTCCGCATCCCGCCCCGCGCCGGTCGCTCGGCGTCGCCCGCATCGGCGCCGTCATCGCGATCATCGCCGTGATCTTCGCCGCCTGGGGCATCCTGCACCGCGTCAGGGCGCAGGCCGCACTGCGCGCGCAGACCGACCGGCAGGCGGCGATCCCGGTCAACGTCACGCACCCGATCGCGGCGGACGCGGGCGAGCAGCTGGTGCTGCCCGGCAACGTGAAGGCGTTTGCCGACGCGCCGATCTACGCGCGCACCAGCGGTTACCTGAAACGCTGGCTGGTGGACATCGGCACGCCGGTGAAAGCGGGCCAGTTGCTGGCGGAAATCGACACGCCTGAAGTGGATCAGCAGCTCGCGCAGGCCGAGGCCGATCTCGCCAGCGCTGTAGCCAACAACGCACTGGCGCAGACCACCGCCGCGCGCTGGAAAGACCTGCTCGCCGCCGACTCCGTGTCCAAGCAGGATGCTGACGAAAAAGCCGGCGATGCCCAGGCCAAGGCCGCTCTGGCCGCCTCGGCGCGCGCCAACGTCGCGCGGCTACGCCAGTTGCAGGATTTCAAGCGCATCGTCGCGCCCTTCGACGGCGTCATCACCGCACGCAACGTCGATATCGGCGACCTGGTCAATCCCGGCAGCAGCAGCCAACAGGAACTGTTCCACATCGTCTCGACAAAAAAACTGCGCATCTATGTGCAGGTGCCGCAGGCCTATGTGCCCGGCATCAGCATCGGCATGAGCGCGCAACTGCATTTCACCGAGCACCCCGGCCACACCTATCCAGCCCGGCTGGAGAGCACCGCCGACGCGATAGACCCCGCCTCGCGCACCATGCTGGTCCAGCTCGAAGCGGACAATCCGAAGGGAGAACTCCTGCCCGGCGCCTATGCCGAGGTGCATTTTGATCTGCCGCTGCGCGCCGAGGCGCTTCGCCTGCCCGCCAATACCCTGATCTTCAGCGCACAGGGCATACAGGCGGCGACCGTCGAAGACAGCGGTCACGTCGCCATCAAGACGCTCACGCTGGGCCGCGATTTCGGCAAGTCGGTCGAAGTGTTGACCGGCATCGCCGCGAACGACTCGGTGATCGTCAATCCGCCGGATACGATCGCCGATGGCGATGCCGTGCAGGTCGTCGCGCCACCTGCCGCTGCGGACGGTGGCGCGAAATGAGAGCGGTGACAGCGGCGCTATGAAGACTGCGCGCACCAGCATGCGCGAACCGGTGCGCGACGCCATCGTCTCGCGCATCCTCGACGGCGCCTATCCGCCCGGCGCGCGGCTCAAGGAACTGGCCCTCGCGCGCGAGTTCAAGGTCAGCCAGGCGCCTGTGCGCGAAGCGCTGCGCGAACTCGCCGCGCTGGGCCTGGTGGAAACCGCGCATTATCGCGGCACGCGCGTGCGCTCGCTCGACTTGGTCGAACTGCGTGAAGCCTATGAGCTGCGCATGCTGCTGGAGACGGCCTCGGCGCGCGCGGCTGTGCCGGCGCGGGCGGAAGATCTGCGCGCGCTGCGCGAGGAACTGAACGTCATGGCGGCGCACGATCACACCGACGGCTACATGAGCAGCGTACTGCGCTTCCATCGCAGGATCGTGGAGATGTCCGGCAACCGGTTGTACCTCGAGACCTGGGAGTCGCTGGCCTGGAGCGTGCGCGCGCGCATCATGGCCCGGCGCATCGGGCTGGTCTGCACCTACACCCATCTGCGCGTGCAGATCGTGGAAGCGCTCGCCGCCGGCGATGGCGAACGCGCCGCGGGCCTGCTGCGCGAGATCACAGAGAATCTGCTGCGGCGGCTGGACCATGAAATCACCGGGAAACTACTTCCCGCTCTGCCCTGAAGCTGCAAATCGCAAGCTGCATTCCATTCAGTGCCGGTTAAGGGGTGCGGGAACATCCTGTCTGCAACTTCCGCACCCCAAGCGCGGAAGCCATCGCAATATCGAACCCATCTGAACATGCCCATATCGGGCGGAGGTAGCAACATGAAGACCAATCTGATTTTCCGCACCACCCTTATCAGCGCCATGCTGACGGCGGCGATGGCCTCGGGCGCCGCGATGGCGCAGCAGGATGTGCCGGGTCACCCGCGCGTCAACGAGGTGAACAATCGCCTTGAGAACCAGCAGGACCGCGTCGACAAGGGCGTGGCCAACGGCACCATCAACGCCAAGCAGGCGACCCGCGATGAAAAACACGACGCCAACATCGCGCAGCGCGAAAGCGCCGACGAAGCCAAGCACGGTGGCCACCTGACCAAGCGCGAGAAGCGCAACCTCAACAAGTCGCTGAACAAGGACAGCCATCGCATCCACAAGCAGCGCCACGCGAAGAAGTAGCTTCACCTGCGTGTTCACAATCTCCCCGCTATCGACGATAGCGGAGAGATTTTTTTGCGTCCGCTCCCTGCATCACGCCCGGACAAACCTTGATTCGGGTCGCGCGGTAACATGCGCCACGGTTCAAGTCCGAGTCATTGTTTATGACGCTTCGCACCCTGTTGATCTCCACACTGGCGCTGCTTGCATCTGCGTGTGGTCACTCCAGTCCCGTCGCCGGCCCGGCGAGCGGAACCGCAGCAGCAACGATCAGCGGCAAGTGCGGTCAGCCGTTGCCGCAGGCGGTGCCGCTGCGCATCGCCAACAGCGGCCGCAAGCTGATGCCGCTGGGCCGCATGACCGCGGTCGGCAATTTTCCCACCGGCGGACGGCTGTCGCCGGACGGGCGTTTCTACTGGTCGGTCAGCGCGGGCCACGGCCGCAATGACGTGCAGATCATCAGCATCGCCACCGGTGCGGTGACGCAGGTGCTGCCGCTGCCGGGCGCCTACGGCCAGATGGTGTTTTCCACCGACGGAACCCGCGCCTACGTTTCCGGATTATCCAAAGGCAACAGCCAACCGTCTGGCCCGACCAAGGGCGACAGCGGCGATGTGATTCACGTCTTCGCTGTGGATACCCAAACCGGGCTTGCAGCCGAGAAAGACCCGATCGCGCTGCCCGGCACCACGGGCGGCAGCGCGCGCCTGCAAGGGTTTCCGCCGAACCTGAACCTGCCAGATTTCCCGGTAGGCCTCGCCATCAGCCCCGACGGCAGGACGCTGCTGGCTGCGCTCTACAACGCCGACCAGGTCGCGATCATTGATCTTGCCAGCGGCTCGGCGAAAACAGTCAGCGTCGGCGCCTACCCCTACGGCATTGCGATCGAGCGCGGCGGTCGCTATGCCTACGTTGCTAACGCCTACGACGGCACGCTGTCAAAAATCGACATTCCATCCGCGAGCGTAACCGCAACCATCAAGGGGCTCGGCGGCCCAGCCGGCGACCGGAACTCACAGCCGCAGTTCGTCCTCGCTGATCCGAACCGGAATCTGCTCTACGTGGCCGTGACCAACCAGGACGGCGTGGCTATCGTCAGCACCGACAGCGACAGCGTGACGCGCTTCATTTCACTGAAGCGGCCCGAAGGCTATGGCAGCGCGCCGGTATCGCTGGCGCTCGCGCCCGATGGCGGCACGCTCTACGCCGCCAACGCAGGTGAGAACGCAATCGTGGCTATCGCACTTGCCGACCACCCGGACAACGGCCCCAGGGCCTACGAGGTGATCGGCAAGATTCCCACTGCCGACTACACCAGCGACGTGGCGCTGACACCCGATGGCTGCACCATGATTTGGACTGCGGCGCGCGGTGCCGGCACCGGACCCAATCCGCACTACGGCGGCGGCCCTCCGCCGCGCGTCAACAACAATCCCAGCCCCGCCGTCAGCCCGTATCCGAGCTATGTGACGGACCTGCTGATCGGGCGCGTCGGCGTGCTGCCCACGCCAAGCGACGACACCTTCGCGGCGATGACCACCGTCGTCGATACTGCGCAGCGACCGGAGAATGCGCAGGCCGCGCCCGCCGGCACGCCGCTCACCGGACCCGGCGGCGGCCCCAGCGACAAGATCAAATACGTGTTCTACGTGGTGAAGGAAAACCGCACTTACGACCAGATTTTCGGCTCCGACCCGCGCGGCGATGGCGATCCTGCGCTGGAAGTGCTTGGTGACAACGGCGAAACGATTCCCGGCGTAAAAGTCCCGGCGGGACCCGGCAGCGGTGTGACGCCCAACCAGCACGCACTGTCGCGCATGTTCGTGCTGCTCGACCGCTTCTTCGAGGACAGCGAGGTGTCGCTAGACGGCCACGTCATCACCGCCGGCGCCTACGCCACCAACTACACGCTGAAGACGATGCAGCAGGATTATTCCGGTCGCGGCCGGCCCGGCAACCAGGAGGGCGTGTTTCCAGTCACTTTTCCGCCCAAGTATTTCCTGTTCGACCAAGCTGCGGCGCAGGGCATCAGCTTCCGCAACTACGGCGAACTGGCCGGCGGCAGCACGCCGGCGCTGAGCGACGATGGGCGCGGCACCTACCTGCAGGTGATCGCGAACAGCGACGTGGTCACCTACGCCAACGATCTTCTCATCGGCTGCGCCACCAATTCGGTGGAGTCCGTCAATACCGGACCGGCGACGCAGTACCTGATTCCGAATTCGCCGGACTGCGCTTTCGATGCCGGCCTGGGCGCTGCGCCGCCGCTGGCGCTGTCGCGCATCGATGCCTTCAACCGGGAGTTCCAGGCGCAGCTCGCGCTCAACCAGGTCCCGCAGTTCAACTACCTGGTGATGCCCAGCGACCACACCAACGGCACCACCCCGGGCGCGCGTGATCCGCTGGCGATGTGTGCCGACAACGATCTGGGCGTCGGCCAGCTGGTGCAGATCGTCTCCGCCTCGAAAATCTGGCCGCAGAGTCTGATCGTGGTCGTCGAGGACGACTCGCAGGACGGCGCCGACCACGTGGACGCGCATCGCGCGCCGGCGCTGGTGATCGGCCCCTACGTCCGGCATGGTGGCGCGGCGGTGCATACGCGCTACGACCAGTGGTCGGTGATCCGCACCATCGAGCTGGTGCTCGGCCTGCAACCGCTATCGGTGTTCGACGCGGTGGCGACGCCGATGTACGACCTGTTCACGGCCACGCCCGACGTCACACCCTATACGGCGATCATGCCCACGCAGAACCTGCTCGCGGTCAATCCCGCGAACGCGGCCAACGCGCAGCTTTCGGCGGCGTTGCCGTTCACCAAAATGGACGCGGTGCCGCAGGCGATCAGCGACCGCATCCTGTGGCAGCGCGTGCACGGCGCAGACTCGCCACCGCCCCTGCCCGGCCCCAACGCTTCGCGGCGCGAACACCAGCGCGCGCTTGACATGATGGCGGCGATCCGCAAGCACCGCGCGGTGCCCGCTGTGCTGGAAAAGGACGCGGACGACTAGGGCCTGAACTGGCGGATTCCCCGCCCGTATCATCGTCAGGTCCCTGACAGCGTCAGCACATGGGAGCCGGCGGGGACGCTCACGACCGCCGCGCCGCCGCTGACCGGCACAGCCGACATTGCTACACCGTCCACGCTCACGGCAACAGCGGCGGCGGCAATCCCCGTCAAACGCAGTGCCAGCGGCGCATCCAGCGTACTGCGCACTGTGAGCGGCGCGGCATCGACCGTCAGGCCGGCGCGCGGGAGATTCACGCTCATTGCACCCGCATTGGCGGCGGTGATGTGCAGGGTGTTGCTGACTACCGCCGCCGGTGCGCTGTTTGGCACGGTCTGCTTGAGGTCCGCCAGCGTGCGCCCACTGGGTCCGCCTTCATCCATCATTTGATCGGTGCGCACTGCCGCGGCCGGGTTTGGCACCGCATGCGGAATCGCGTCCGATTCCAGAGTGACATTGGCCGGCTGCGCCGCATCGGCCGCGCGCAGACCGCTGAGCCAGTAGGCGCCGTCATAGACCAGGCCGAGATCGGCGCGATCCTCGTTCGGCACACGGGTATAGGAGACCACTGCCGGATTGGCATTGCGGCGGTGTGCCGCAAAGAACCGGAACAGGCGCGGCAGCGTGTCGTAGATCGACGAATACTCGTGAGTTTTCGCACGGTACTCGATCAGCGTGGCGTCGTAACCGTCCGCTGACAGCGAGGAGTAGAGCGCGTTGGCGTTCTGCGCGAGCGTGTCGAGATCTTCGTCTGCTGTCATCTCGAACCACGGCAGGTTACGCAGATTGGCGTGCAGATTGGCCGAGTCGGTGCCTTCGGCCGGCGCGATGGCCGCGAACAGGTCGGGATGGTGCGCGCCGACATTGTTGGTGCCATAGCCGCCCATGGAATGCCCCATCAGGTAGATGCGGTCGGGATCCACGCGGTAGTGCTGCTCCACATCCTGTATCACTTCCAGAACGTCGAGATCGCCTTCGCCTTTGTAGGTGTAATCGCCGCGCCCGAGCGCGGAGGCAAGCAGGTAGCCGTTGTTGTCCGCCGTCGCGACCAGCCCCACCGGGCAGTAGAACGGCTCTTCCGGCAGGCCGGTGAATCCGTGCAGGTAGACAATCAACGGATACGCGGCCGTCGAGTTCACATAAGCCGCGGGCACGTGCATTGAATAGGTTTGCAGCCGTCCGGTATAGAAATAGCTGACGTTGAAATCCGGCGTGGCGATGGGCGGCGTGAAGCCTGCGGGCGGTGCGAAAGGCAGGATACCCTGGCGGTCGCGACGGATGCCGTCGGCCTGGAACAATCGGCTGGGGAACAGGCGCGACAGGTCGCCGGTGCGCAGCGGCGCGGCGCGGGTCTGGCCGGACTGCAAGGCGGCCAGATCGAGTTGGGCCTGATCGGTGCTGACATCGCCGCCAACCAGATCATCCGCCTGGCGGCGTTCATCGAAGGTCCACGGCGTGTCCTGCGCGAACAGCAGATCCAAGACGTTCGCCGGCGCCGTGAGGCCGCCGCTGCCGGGCGCGGACTGGGTGGCCGGCCCCGGCGCCACTGTCCAGTAATGCCCCGGCTGCGCGGGATCATCCAGGCCGCTGCCGCCGGTCAGCGTCCAGGGCGCGGGCGGCAACTGATCCAGCGGAATCTGCACCTCGGTCGTGTGATCGACGGCCCGCACCGCCACCGGGATTTCCACGCCGCCGCGCGGCTGTATCGCCGCGCCCGTTCCCCAGACGGTCAGCGCCATTTGCCAGGCGCTGGAGAGCTTGGCGTTGCGTGGCCAGGGCGACACTGCGGGTGTGCTGCCGGTGGCGCTGAAAGTCAGTGTCGCAATCTGCGCATCGATGCGCGGCATCGAGTTCCACAGGAAGCGGGCATAGAGATTGCGCTGATCGGCAGCCATGCGGACTTCGGCTAGATCGCCGGTGCCGTCGGGCCAGGTTGTGCTGTCCTGCGGCAGCGTGTAATCGCCGTTGTGCGCGGCGCGGTGCGCGCCGAAAAAGTCGTAGGTCAGCGCGTTGTAGAGATCGCGCGTAATGAAAGTCGGGTCGGTGGGCAGCGGCATGAGCGCCGCGTAGTAATCGGTGCGGTGCAATCCGTCCGCATTTGCGCCGCGCGCCTGCCAGATGCCGTTAGTGTAGATCCACTCGCCCTGGTCGTATTGCGCATCGCGGAACACGCCCGACCCAGTGCCGGTCCAGTGGTGCCACTCCGCATTCTGCGCGGGCGAGACGACAGGCGCCGACGAGGAGCCGCAGGCCGACAGTAGCAGCGTCAGCAGCAAGCCAGGAAGTGAACGAAGCATCGGTGAGTTCTCTGGATCAGCAATCGGAATCATGGTTCTGGGCGCTCAAGTTACGTGACCTCTTGTATCACCAACAACGCTTCCAGGCCCGAGATGTTGACGGCACCGCGCCGTGGATTTGAGCACCCGCTCTGACCGCATTGCCATACAGTACTGTTTTATAATATTTATATATTTTAATATATATAATTATTTTATAACAGCATTGCCTGCCTGCAAAGCAGGAGCGGGTGGGCCAAACTAAGCGGAATATTTTGTGGAGTCCGCCATGAGTCTCGCCGAACGCTTTATCACCCACACCGTCGAAAACCAAGCGCCGCCGCTGGGCGCCTACAACGCCTACACCAGCGACCGTGCCCTGCGCGAGGCGGTGACGCGCGAAGGCGGCGGCTGGGCCGATGCGCATCTGGCGGAGTTCGGCGCGGTCGCCGGCGGCGAGTTGATGGAACTCGGCTATACCGCCAACGAGAACAAGCCCAGGCTGCGCAGCTACGACCGCTACGGTCATCGCATCGACGAAGTCGAGTTCAACCCGGCCTGGCACCGCGTGATGCAGCTCGCGATGAAATACGGCGTGCACGCCTACGCTTGGCGCAATGCGGATAAAACCGGCGGGCATGTCGCGCGGGCCGCGCTGTCCTACATGCACGGTCAGGCCGAGGCCGGCACCGGCTGCCCGCTGACGATGACACACTCTGCAATGCCCGCGCTGATGCATCAGCCGGAAATCGCCAAAGTCTGGGCGCCGCTGATTCACTCTTATGAATACGACCCGCGCGTGCTGCCTGCCGCGCAGAAACATGGCTGCACCATGGGCATGGGCATGACCGAGAAGCAGGGCGGCTCCGACGTGCGTGCGAACACCACGCACGCCTACGCCCAGCCCGACGGCAGTTACGAGATTGTCGGCCACAAGTGGTTTTTCTCGGCGCCGATGTGCGACGCCTGGCTGGTGCTGGCCTATACCGACCGCGGCATCACCTGTTTCCTGATGCCCAAGATACTGCCGGACGGCACGCGCAACGCGATCCGCATCCAGCGCCTCAAGGACAAGCTCGGCGACTGGAGCAACGCCTCGGCGGAAGTGGAGTTCCTCGGTGCCTGGGCGCAGCGCGTCGGCGAGGAAGGCCGCGGTATCGCCACGATCCTGGAGATGGTCGCGCTGACGCGGCTCGATTGCATGATTGGCTCCTCCGCGTTGATGCGCCAGGCCACCGTGCAGGCGCTGCACCACACCGCCCATCGCAAGACCTTCGGCAAGCGCCTGATCGAGCAGCCGCTGATGCAGAACGTGCTCGCCGACCTCGCGCTGGAAAGCGAGGCCTGCACGGCGCTCACCTTCCGCATCGCCCGCGCGGTGGATGCGTCCACGCGCGATCCGGCCGAAGCGGCGCTGGCGCGCATCGCCACCGCCATCGGCAAATACTGGATCTGCAAACGCTGCCCGCCGCTGGTCAACGAAGCGCAGGAATGCCTGGGCGGCCTGGGATATGTCGAGGAATCCAGCCTGCCTCGACTGTACCGGCAGGCCCCTCTCAACTCGATCTGGGAAGGCAGTGGCAACATCCAATGCCTCGACGTGCTGCGTGCCCTGAACAAGGAGCCGGAAACGCGCGAAGCCTACTTCGGCGAACTGCTGGCCGCGCGCGACGCCAATGCCGACCTCGACCGAGAGGTCCACTGGCTGAACAGTGCGATGGACGACAAGGCGGCGCTCGAAGGCCGTTCGCGCATCGTAGTCGAGCGCATGGCGCTGGCACTGCAGGCGGCTATCCTGCTGCGCGCGGGCAATGCCGAAGTCGCGGACACGTTCTGCGCCTCGCGCCTCGGTGGCCAGCACGGGTTCAATTTCGGCACCCTGCCGGCGGATGCGCCGCTGGCGGCGCTGATCAAGCGCGCGTCGCTTAACTAATCATGAGATTTCTAGAAAACGTAGCGAGCGAAGGCAGCTTAGCCGCTGCCGGAGCGCAGGAACCGGAGCATACAAATCAGTCTGTGAGGATTCCGAGCACCGCCAGCGGCTAAGATGACGAGCGTAGTAGTTTTATAGAGATCTCACATGGCTTGGCTGCAACTGCGCGTCTTAAGCGCTCATCCCGAATTCGCCGAAGAAATCCTGCTCGCGCACGGCGCGGTATCAGTCAGCTTCATCGACGGCGAAGACTGCCCGGTGCTGGAGCCCGCGCCCGGCGAAACACCGCTATGGGAGCACACCGTCACTCTCGGTCTGTTCCCTGACAACACCGATCTCGCGCCCGCACAAGCTGCGCTGCGCGAGCTGCTGCCGGACGGCGGCAGCGCCAGCATCGTCAGCGAACTGATCGAGGACCGGGACTGGGTACGCGTCTGGCTGGAACACTGGCATCCGCTGAAATTCGGCGAGCATCTATGGGTCACACCCACGGAGAAGATTGGCGAGATTGATGATTCGCAAGCGATCATCCTCAAGCTCGATCCCGGCCTGGCTTTCGGCACCGGCACGCACCCCACCACGGCCCTGTGCCTGGACTGGCTGGCGCGGCAGGATCTGGCCGGCAAGACTGTGCTGGATTACGGCTGCGGTTCCGGAATCCTTGCCATCGCCGCGCTCAAGCTAGGCGCCGCCAAAGCGATCTGCGTGGACATCGACCCTCAGGCTCTGACCGCGACAAAAAACAATGCTGCGGAGAACGGCGTGGCGGATCGCATCAAGGTCATGTTACCCGGCGGCTTCGTACCTTTCCCCGCCGATTTCGTCATCGCCAATATCCTGGCCGGGCCGCTGGTCACGCTGGCGCCTCTGCTCGCGTCCAGTATCCGCACGGGTGGCAGGGTCGTGCTTGCGGGCCTGCTTGAACGCCAGCAGGAGGAAGTGCGCGCCGCCTACGTATCGTGGTTCGATTTTGAGCCGGACCAGGGCATGGAGGGCTGGACGCGCATCACGGGGATTTGCCGCGAGCCTGCGATCATCAATTTCCTGAAAATCTCGGAAACGCTGGACACGGCCGGACAACCGCAGGCCGGGCATTTCGCGGCACTGGCGCAAGCGGGCTACGACGCGGTGATCAATCTCGCCGTACCGGCATCGTCGAATTTCCTGACGAATGAATCGCAGCTCTGTGCGCAAAACAATCTGCGCTACACACATATCCCGGTCGAATGGAAAAACCCAACACGAAAAAACCTGGAAGAATTTTTTGCGCTGATGGAGTCACTCAAGGAACGCAAGGTATTCGTCCACTGCGCCCTGAACATGCGCGTGTCGGCGTTTGTATTTCTCCATCGCGTCATCCGCTTAGCTGAAACACCGGAAGTCGCGATGAAGGATTTGCGGCGCATCTGGCAACCGGACGAAGTGTGGAGCGCGTTCATCGAACGGATGCTGCGCGAATCCCGTCAAGCCTGATTGAGCAAAATTTACGCTTTTGCACGCGGCCTGTTGCGGGTATTATTGCTGCCCGTTTTGCCTTGCGCTCCGGCGCGGCAGCAACCGGGCAAGGGAATAAAATTATGTCCGCGCTCAAGTCACAAGACATCAAGCCGCTGTGCTCATCGGTCAGCGAGTGCCTCGACGATTACTTCGCGGCGCTCAACGGCCATGCGCCCAAGGATCTCTACGACACGATCCTGGGCCAGGTGGAGCCGCCGCTGCTGAACGCGACCCTCATCTATTGCGAAGGCAACCAGTCGCGCGCCGCCGACATGCTCGGCCTCAACCGCGCCACCCTGCGCAAGAAGCTCAAGCAGTACAAGATTAAGCCGCAATCCTCCTGATTGGAATAATTTGGGGTCAGAACCCAATTAACAGCATTCAAAGTTTGATGTTGCGAGAACCCTGAAGTTAATTGGGTTCTGACCCCAAATTATTCGTCCAACTCAATAAATGATCACGCCCATCCGTCGCGCCCTGATCTCCGTCTCAGACAAATCCGGCATCGTCGAACTCGCAGGTGCGCTCGCGGCGCGCGGCATCGAAATCCTCTCCACCGGCGGCACCTTCAAGCTGCTGAAAGACTTCGGCATCGCCGCGAAGGAAGTCAGCACGCACACCGGCTTCCCGGAAATCATGGATGGCCGCGTCAAGACGCTGCATCCGAAAATTCACGGCGGCATCCTCGGCCGCCGCGGACAGGATGACGTCGTGATGGCGCAGCACGGCATCGCGCCCATCGACCTCGTCGTCATCAATCTCTATCCCTTCGAGCAGACCGTGGCCAAGTCCGGCTGCACGCGTGAAGATGCCATCGAAAACATCGACATCGGCGGCCCAGCGATGCTGCGCGCCGCGGCGAAAAATCACGCCTGGGTCACGGTGCTGGTGGAGCCTTCCGATTACGCGCCGATGCTCAGAGAGCTCGACGCGGGAGGCGTAACGCAGAAAACGCGCGAAGCCCTCGCGCTCAAGACCTTCGCCCACACCTCGCGTTACGACGCCACGGTCGCGGGCTACCTAAGCAGCGTGGCTGGCGATGGCAAACGCAGCGATTTTTCCGGTGTGCTCGGCCTGCAATTCAGCAAGAAGCAGGAGATGCGCTACGGCGAGAACCCGCACCAGCGCGCCGCCTTCTACACCGAGCGCAACACGCCGGCAGGCAGCATTGCCGCTGCGATGCAGATCCAGGGCAAGGAACTGTCCTACAACAACATCGCCGACGCCGACGCCGCGCTGGAATGCGTGAAGTCCTTCGTCAAGCCGGCCTGCGTCATCGTCAAGCACGCCAATCCCTGCGGCGTGGCGGTGAGTCTCGACGGCATCCTCGCCGCCTACAATCTCGCCTACCAGACCGATCACACCTCCGCCTTCGGCGGCATCATCGCCTTCAACCGCGAACTGGATGCAGCGACGGCCAAGGCCATCGTCGAGCGCCAGTTCGTCGAGGTGATCATCGCGCCCACAGTCAGCGCGGAAGCGAAGCAAGCCGTCGCCGCCAAGCAGAACGTTCGCTTGATGGAATGCGGCTCGTGGCCGGCAGCGACGCCCGCTACTTTCGACTACAAGCGCGTCAATGGTGGGCTGCTGGTGCAGGACAACGACCTTGCGCTGCCATCCGCCGACAAACTCAAGGTGGTGACGAAGCGCGCGCCCACCGAGGCGGAAATCCACGACCTGATTTTCGCCGCCAAGGTCGCCAAGTTCGTGAAGTCCAACGCTATCGTCTATGCGCGCAAGCGCCAGACCATCGGCATTGGCGCCGGCCAGATGAGCCGTGTCTATTCCGCGAAAATCGCCGGCATCAAGGCGGCGGACGAGAAGCTCGAAGTGCGCGGCTCGGTCATGGCCTCGGATGCCTTCTTCCCCTTCCGCGACGGCATCGACGCCGCTGCGCTGGCCGGCATCACCGCCGTGATCCAGCCGGGCGGCTCCATGCGCGACAGCGAAGTCATCGCCGCCGCGGACGAGCACGGCATGGCAATGGTGTTTACCGGCACTCGGCATTTCCGCCACTGAGGCCGTGCCGCGCTGGGCAGCGACTTCGCCGATAATGGCGGCCCCGGTTTTCCAGGCCACTGCCATGTCCCGTTTTCTCGATGTCGGCACCTCTCTCATCGCCAGCACGCTGCGCGGCTGGCGCGGCACCATGTCATCCCATCCAGTCAAGGAGCAGCCGGAACAGCCGCTGCAACTCTACGACATCGAGGCCTGTCCTTATTGCCGCCTGGTGCGCGAGGCGCTGACCGAACTCGATCTCGACGCGATGATCTATCCCTGCCCCAAGGGCGGCACGCGTTTCCGCCCGGTGGCGAAAAAGCTCGGCGGCAAGCAGCAGTTCCCCTTCCTGATCGACCCCAACACCGGTACCTCGCTCTACGAATCCGCCGACATCATCCGCTACCTCGCTGAAACCTACGGCGGGCGCGGACGACGCGCGCGTGGAGTGCGGCGTGCGCTGGCGGTGGGGTCTTCCATGCTCTCGTCCAGCCTGCGCCAACCGGGCCGTCTGCGCGGCATGCGGGCGCGCCCGTCCACTGCGCCGGCAAAACCGCTGGAACTGTTTAGCTTCGAGTCCAGCCCCTTTTCGCGGCTCGCGCGGGAGGTGTTGTGCGAACTGGAACTGCCTTATTTTCTGCACAACACCGGCAAGGCGCGCTGGCAGGATCTTGGCCCGCCAGAAATGCGCGAACGCCTGTCGCGCGGCCTGAGCACTGCCGGCCGTAATCGCCTGGCGTTGGAAGCGCGCACCGGGCAGGTGCAGGTGCCCTACCTGATCGACCCCAACACCGGCGTGGAAATGTTCGAGTCGGCGGATATCATCGCCTACCTCAACAAGACCTATGCCGCTTGAAGCGGTCACGACCAGGTATCTGGAAATGCGGGACGCGGCGCAGTTGCGGCCCGCGCGCATGACGCAACCCGCGCCGCTGATCCTGCGCGCGGAATTGCCTTCGCCCGCGTTCAACCGCTTTCTCTACACCGCAGTTGGCGGCGGCTGGCACTGGACAGATCGCCTCGGCTGGAGCCCGGAGCGCTGGATGCAATATCTCGACCGGCCGCAGCTCCAGACCTGGGTGATGTACGCACAAGGCTCACCCGCCGGTTACGTGGAACTGGAAGCGCAGGACGGCGGCGATGTCGAGATCGCCTATTTCGGCCTGCTGCCGCAGTTCATCGGACGCGGACTCGGCGGCCACCTGCTGACGGCTGCCATCGAGCGCGCCTGGGCGATGCCCGGAACGCGGCGCGTGTGGGTGCATACCTGCTCGCTGGACGCCGCTAACGCGCGGGCCAACTACGAGGCGCGCGGCATGACGCTGTACAAGACCGAAACCGCGGAAAGGGACATTTCGCCAACTCCAGGGCAGTGGCCGGACACGAGTGCGGCGTGAAACTGCGCTATCACGGGCTGCACCTGCTCTTTGGCGTCGCGGCGGCGCTGCTGGCGGTCATCGCCTGGGCCTTCTGGTGGGAACCGTCATCGCTGCGCGTGACCGAACATCCGCTGCCGCTGCTGCACTGGCCAGCGTCGCAATCCGGGCTGCGTATCGCGGTCATCACGGATGTGCATGCCGGCGCACCCTTCATCGACCGCGCCAAGCTGCGCAAGATTGTCACGATGACCAACGCCGCGCATCCCGATCTCACGGTGCTACTCGGCGATTACGTCATCGACGGCATCCCCGGCGGGCACTTCATTCCGCCTGAGGATGTCGCGCGGATACTCGGCGGGCTGCGCGCGCCGCTGGGCGTTTATGGCGTGGTCGGAAACTACGACGATGCGCTGGGCCTGCAGCGCGTGATCCGCGCCTTTGATGCGGCGGGCATTCCGATGCTGGAGAACAGGCTTGAGCACATCAACAGCGGACGCTTCCACTTCGCGCTGCTCGGCATCGACAGCAACAGCCTGGATCTGCCGCGCATCGATCAGCAGTTTCACCTGCTGGGCGCCGATGAACCGGTGATCATGCTGATGCATCATCCCGACGTATTCCCGATGCTGCCCGCGCGAGTCAATCTCGCGCTGGCCGGTCACACCCACGGCGGCCAGGTGCGCCTGCCGTTCTTCGGCGCGCGCATCACCGGCTCGATGTACGGCCAGCGTTACCTGCGCGGCCATGTGCGCGAGCAGACCGACATGTTCGTCTCCACCGGCATCGGCACCAGCGAACTGGCGGTGCGCTTCGGCGTGCCTCCGGAAATTTCCCTGCTGACGCTGACGCCCGACCGGACGCCTGGCCGCGCGCCATGAACGCCGCCTCGCTGTTCGCCACCGTCGCGCTGGCGCACCTGCTGGCGGTGATGTCGCCCGGCCCAGACTTCGCGATGGTCTCGCGGCAGACGCTGGCCTACGGGCGCGGCGCGGGCGTATGGACGGCGCTGGGCATCGGCAGCGGCATCAGCTTCCATGTCGCTTGGGCGATGTTCGGCCTGGGCTGGGTGGTTGAACGATTTCCGCCGTTCCTGGACGTGCTGCGCTACGGCGGCGCGCTGTTCCTGCTGTACATGGGCGCGCAGGCGATCCGCGCGCGGCCGGCGCCTGCGGACGACGGCGACGGCAACCGCCCCGCCGAACCCGGCGGCAACGCGCGGCACTACCGCATCGGCGTGCTCACCAATGTGCTCAATCCCAAGGCGCTGCTGTTCTTCATGGCACTGTGCTCGGTGGTGATCACCGGCAAAACGCCGGTGTGGCTGCGCATCGCGCTGGGCCTGTGGATGGCAGTCTCGACCGCGGCATGGTTCAGCCTGGTCAGCTTCACCCTCGGCCATCCCGGTATCCGTCAGCGCCTGCTGGCTTCCGCGCACTGGATCGACCGCGTCATGGGCGCCATCCTGATTACGCTCGGCATCGGCATGATCGTCGCCGGTTTAAGCCGCTGATCGCACTACCCGCTCTGGTCAAATCGTCCTACAGAAATGTTATTTTATATTGATATATTTTATATACAGTCAATATTTTATAACTATCAGATGAACGGATTTAACAAGAGCGGGCGACGAGCAAGCAACCACAAACCATGAATGCGCGTAATCTCCTGCGCACACAAATTTTGGTAATCGCAGATGGACATCCGCACCGATGAAGTCGCCTTCGAGAGCCACGGCACGCGCCTGCGCGCCGGGCATTTCCAACCCGCCGGCGACGCCATGCGCAACGCAGCCGGCGTGCCCTGCATCGTCATGGCGCATGGTCTTGGCGGCACGCGCGATGCGGGGCTGGAACCTTTCGCGCGCCGCTTCACCGCAGCCGGATTCCACGTGCTGTGTTTCGACTACCGCGGCTTTGGCCGCAGCGACGGCGAGCCGCGCCAGGTGGTTTCCGTGCGCGCCCAGCTCGAAGACTGGGCCGCTGCCATCGCCTACGCACGGCGCATGCCGGATGTGGACGGCCAGCGCATCGCCACCTGGGGCAGCTCCTTCTCCGGCGCGCACTCGGTGGCGGCGGCGGTCGCCGACGGCAAAATCGCAGCGGTGAGTTCGCAGGGCGCGATGATGGATGGTCTCGCCTCGCTGTTCAACCTGATCCGCCATTGCGGCATCGTTGCCGCGCTACGGCTGACAATCTACGGCATCGCCGATGCAATCCGCGGCGCACTCGGCCTGGGCCGCGTAACAATGCCGGTCGTCGGTCTGCCCGGCGAGGCCGCCGCGCTGACCACGCCGGACTCCAAGCCCGGCTACCTGCGCATCACGCCGCCAGAGTGGAAAAACGAAATCAGCACGAGCTGGGCGCTGACGCTCGCGCTATACCGTCCCAACACGATGACGCCGCGGCTGCCCTGCCCGGCGCTGTTCTGCATCGCCACCCGCGACGTGGTGGTGCCGCCGTCGGCGATGGAAGACGGCGCGCGGCGCGCACCAGACAAGGTCACGGTGAAGCGTTACGACTCCGGGCATTTCGATATTTACGTGCCGCCGGTGTTCGAGCAGGTGTCGCGCGACCAGGCGGAATTTTTCGTTCGCGTTCTCAAGCCCGCCTGAACCATGCGCAACCTGATCCTGCACAACCCGCGCTGTTCCAAGAGCCGTGCGACCCTGCAACTGCTACAGGAACACGGCGCGCAGGTCGAGGTCGTCGAATACCTCGGCCAGCCGCCGGGCAAGGACGAACTGCGCGAACTGTGCCGCCTGCTCGGCGTGAAGCCGCTGCAGATCGTGCGCACCAAAGAGGACCTGTTCGGCGAACTCGGCCTGTCGGCGGACAACGGCTACAGCGACGAGCAATGGCTGGACGTGCTGGCGCGTCATCCCAAGCTGATCGAGCGACCCATCGTCGTCATCGGCGGCCGCGCCATCATCGGCCGGCCGCCGGAGAATGTGCTGAAACTCTTCTAGTTTCGCAGTCCGCCATTCTCGCTGAGCCACGACAAACGCTGTCGCAAACGCTCACGAATCACCGGCGCCAGGCCGGGCGTCTCAATAACATGCAGCAACTGCGCACGCTGCGGACGATGGTCGCGCGCAATCGCCCAGTACTCGCGCAGGGTCACGGGCGCCGGATTGCGCTGCACTAGCTCGATCGCATCGCCCGCCGCGACGAATCCGGTTTCCAGCACGCGGTAATACCAGCCGGCGATGCCGTGTTCATGCACATAGTGCGTGATGCCTTCGACACCGTGGCGCGCGTCGATCTTCCAACAGGGCGAGCGCGGCTGGCTCAACTGCACGAGCGCCGTACCCAGGCGAAAAATGTCGCCGATGCAGACCTCCGCTTCGCTCCAGCCTAGCGTGGAAATATTCTCGCCCATGCTGCCCGGCACGAACTGCGCCGCCAGTTCGGGAAACCCCTGCGCCAGCAGCGCAAGATTATCCGCAGGAAAATGATGGATGGCCTTTTCGGGACCGCCGTGGACACGCCGGTCCGCCTGCTGATCGCCGCTCAATCCCTCAACGCCAACAGCCACCGGACCGCTCGCGGGCAATTTAAAAAATCCCGTCGGCCGGCCGTCACCCGGCATGGGACGGACGGCTCCCGTGAAAACCGCAGTGATGAGGATGCGCATCGGTACATTTTACGACTCACAATAAAACTCTTTATCTTGAATTGGCTATGCCCTGATTGTGATCGGCCTAGCCCCACATCTGCGAAAGTTCCGACAGCCCCAGAAATCCACCTTGCCACCTTTCCCTTCCCTGCGAACCATTTTGATGTCGCAATTGGGACAGGTAGGCGTCGTGTAGTCGCCTCTGGTCACTTGCTCCAGCAGATAAGCCTGCTGATTCGATTCAAGAGTCTTGATCTGAGTCAGCAGCTCCTCGCCATTCACGAGCTTTAAATGCTTCTCTGCCGCGAAGCGCACAGCATCATCAGTGAATCCGGACATTCCATAAAAGATCGCGAGCTTGGCTTTAAAATGATCTTTCGCGCCCCATAAAGCGCGCACAGTTTCGACACCCACCTGTTTACTGCTCCAATGCTTGCACTGGATGATTGCAAAGATTTTTGAAGGATCGGCGCGATCCTGAATAACCACGTCCACGCCGCCATCTGCCCCCGGCCCAGTCAGATTGGCGAGGTACCCTTTTGCTTTCCAGAAGCCTTCGCACAATTCTTCAAAGCGCTTCCACTCCAGTTCTCGAATTAGCGGCAGCGTCCACTCTGTTGGACGAACTGATGTATCGATTATCGTGTTTGCGTTGGTACTCTCAATACGCAACGGGTCAATACGATCCGGATAGCTCGGCACAGATGCCGGCGGCGTCTTTAGTGATGGCGCCGATGCCAAAGACGACGGCCTAGCATTGTCTGTTCTGAGAAGAAATTTCAAAATTAGGAACACGACAAAAACCGTCGCTCCTATGAACATTGAGAAGAACATCCAATTCTGAAAAATCGCTGTAGCACCGCCACCCTTTCGCACGGCCAGCAATAAACCGCCCATGCCAATGCCGCCGATCACGAGTTGTTCGACACTACCCTTCTTCTTTCGACTTTTGCGTGCCATACGCGCCTCAGTTTGCCGATTAAACCTATCCCGGCTTTGAAATCGCCCGCCACAGCATCTCGAACAGCGCGTTCGCTTGCCGAGTCAGCGGCTCTTTCTGGCCACGGTGGATGTACATCTGCACCAGGCGGCCGCAGACGCCGAAGATGTAGTCGAGCAGGAATTTCTCGTCTACCTGATCGTTGAGGATGCCCTTGGCGCGGCCTTCGCCCAGCACTTTCATGAAGGTGCCGAACAGGATCGGGTTCTGGTAGGTGTCCTGCTTGCGCCAGGTGTTGACGTAGACCGAGCTCATCATCATCTGCGCGACCTTGGGGTTCTTCTCGAAGAAATCCAGCACGACCCAGAACACCTTGCGGAATTTTTCCTTGTATTCCTCAATGCCCTGCAGGTGATCGATCATGCGCACGGCGAGGCGGCTGAGCCATGCGTCGAGGCTGGAGAACAGCAGAGCTTCCTTGCTTCCGTAATACTTGTAGATAGTCTGCAGGCTGACATTGGCGGCGCGTGCGACTTCGATCAGCCCGACGCGATGGAATTCGCGGTCGGAGAAGATGTCGAGCACCGCCTGCTCAATGCGCGCGCGTGTTTCAGGATCGAGCTTTGCTTTAACTGTATGCGCCGAAGTGGCTGATTTTGCATTCATAAGTAATTCCAGTTACTCCGTGTTGCGCTGCACCCATACGCCGTCGTATTGACCGGGAAGAGTTAACGTGGTTATCCTGCGGCGCACTGAATCCAGCCGATACCCCTCGCCCTGTTCCAGGGCCGCCACAAGCCACTTTCCCCATTCAACAACCGGATATATGGTAATTTTTCTTACCAATATCCGCAACCGAGGATCATGATGACCGACGCGCTGATTTACGACGCCGTGCGCACCCCGCGCGGCAAGGGCAAAAAGGACGGCAGCCTGCATCAGGCAACGCCGGTGCATCTGCTCAAGAGCCTGTTCGACGCGCTGCAGACGCGCAACTCGCTGGACACTTCCAAGGTGGACGACGTGGTGCTGGGCTGCGTGACCCCAGTGGGCGAACAGGGACAGGACATCGCGCGCACCGCGGTGCTCTACGCAGGCTGGGACCAGAGCGTGGCGGGCGTGACGCAGTCGCGCTTCTGCGCCTCGGGCCTGGAGTCGGTGAATCTCGCGGCGATGAAAGTCATGTCTGGCCAGGAAGACCTCGTGGTCGGCGGCGGCGTCGAGTGCATGTCGCGCTGGGCTATGGGCTCCGACGGCGGCGCCATGGTCATGGACCCGCGCGTCAACCAGAAAATGGGCTTCGCGCCGCAGGGCGTCGGCGCCGACCTGATCGCCACGCTGGAAAACTTCTCGCGCAAGGACGTGGACAGCTTCGCGGTGCGCTCGCAGCAGAAGGCGGCGAAGGCGCGCGGCGAGGGCCGATTCAGCAAGACCATCGTGCCGGTGAAGGACCTCAACGGCATGACCCTGCTGGATCACGACGAGTACATCCGTCCCGACACCACGGTCGAGGCTCTGAGCACGCTCAAGCCTTCGTTCGAGATGATGGGCAAGATGGGCTTCGACGCGACCGCGCTGCGCAAGTACACCACGGTTGAAAGCGTCAACCACGTGCATCACGCGGGCAACAGCTCCGGCATCGTCGATGGCGCGGCGCTGATGCTGCTCGGCAACGCCCGTATCGGCAAAAAGCTCGGCCTGAAGCCGCGTGCGCGCATCGTCTCCTGCGCCGTCACCGGCTCCGAGCCGACGATCATGCTCACCGGCATTGCACCGGCCGTGCGCAAGGCGCTGGCCAGGGCGAAGATGGACGTCAAGGACATAGACCTGTTCGAGATCAACGAGGCCTTCGCCGCCGTGGTGATGCGCGCCGTGCGCGATCTGGGCATTGACATGGACAAGGTCAACGTCAACGGCGGCGCCATCGCCATGGGCCACCCGCTCGGAGCGACCGGCTGCATCATCCTCGGCACGCTGTTGGATGAACTCGAACGCACCGGCAAACAGACCGGCCTCGCCACGCTCTGCGTCGGCGGCGGCATGGGCATCGCCACCATCATTGAACGCGTCTAACCACAAGGATTACGGAATCATGAGCGTGAAATTTGAAAAAGACGCGGACGGCATCGTCACCCTGACCCTCGACATGCCAGGCCGTTCCATGAACGTGCTCAACGATGAGCTGACCAAGCCCTTCGCGGAGAGCATCGCGAAAATCGGCGCAGACGCCAGCATCAAGGGAGTGATCATCACCTCCGGCAAGAAGGAATTCCTCGCCGGTGCGGACATCGAAAAAGTCTTCGCCATCACCGATCCCAAGATCGCTTTTGAAATGGCCGAGGCCTACAAGGGCTTCCTGCGCAAGCTGGAACTCTGCGGCCGTCCGGTCGTCGCGGCGCTCAACGGCACCGCGCTCGGCGGAGGCCTGGAACTGGCGCTGGCCTGCCACTACCGCGTCGCCATCAACGATCCCAAGGCGAAGTTCGGCCTGCCGGAAGTGAAGCTGGGCCTGCTGCCCGGCGGCGGCGGCACGCAGCGCCTGCCGCGCCTGATCGGCATCCAGAACTCGCTGCCGCTGATGCTGGAAGGCAAAGAGCTGCGCGCCGAACAGGCCAAGCAACAGGGCATCATTCACGAACTCGCCGCAACGCGCGAAGAAATGCTGGCCAAGGCCAAGGCCTGGTGCATGGCCAATCCCAAACCGATCCAGCCCTGGGACGACAAGAAATTCCGCTTCCCCGGCGGCGACTCCAAGAGTCCGGCGGTGGTGCAGGTGTTCGCGATAGCGCCGTCGATGGCCGATGCCAAGACCTATGGCAACTATCCCGCCGCCACTAACATCATGTCCTGCGTTTACGAGGGCGGCATCGTCGATTTCGACACCGGCTGTCAGATCGAGTCACGCTACTTTGCCAACCTCGTAGTGTCGCAGGTTAGCAAGAACATGATCGGCACGCTGTGGTTCCAGCTCAACGCCATCAACAAGGGCAAGTCGCGTCCGGAAGGATTCGAGAAATCCGTGGTGAAGAAGCTCGGCATCCTCGGCGCCGGCATGATGGGCGCGGGCATCGCCTATGTGTCGGCAAAAGTCGGTATCGAGGTCGTGCTGCTCGACTCCACGCAGGAAGCCGCTGACAGGGGCAAGGCCTATTCCACCGGCCTGCTCGACAAGGACCTGAAGAAGGGCCGCACCACGCAGCAGGCCAAGGATGAACTGCTCGCGCGCATCAAGCCGACCACGAAGTATGAGGACCTCGCCGGCAGCGACCTGGTGATCGAAGCCGTGTTCGAGGATCGCGCAGTCAAGGCCGACGTAACGAAGAAAGCCGAGGCGGTGCTGGGCAAGGACAAGGTGTTCGCGTCCAACACATCGACGCTGCCGATCAGCGGCCTGGCCGAAGCCAGCGCGCGCCCGGCAAATTTCATCGGCCTGCATTTCTTCTCACCGGTGGACAAGATGCCGCTGGTGGAAATCATCGTCGGCAAGAAAACCAGCAAGGCCACGCTGGCGCGCGGCTTCGACTTTGTGCAGCAGATCAAGAAGACGCCGATTGTGGTCAACGACTCGCGCGGCTTCTACACCTCGCGCTGCTTCGCGACCTATCCGATGGAAGGCCTGACCCTGCTCATGGAAGGTCAGCATCCACGCTCCATCGAGATGGCGGGTTTGCAGGCCGGCATGCCGGTCGGCCCGCTGGCGGTGCAGGACGAGGTCTCGCTGTCGCTGTCGCTGCACATCATCGAGCAGACGCGCAAGGATTTCGCTGCCGCAGGCAAGACCCTGCCGGAACATCCGGGGATGGCAGTGATCGAGAAGATGTGCAAGGAACTCAACCGCCCCGGCAAGAAGGCCGGCAAGGGTCTCTACGACTATCCGCAGGGCGGGCACAAGGTGCTGTGGCCGGAACTGACCAAATACTTCCCGCTCAAGGAACAGTTGCCGCAGCAGGAAATGATTGACCGCATGATGTACGCGCAGGCCAACGAGGCGGCGAAGTGCTATGCCGAAGGCGTGGTCGAGTCCGTCGGCGACACCAACATCGGTTCGATTTTCGGATGGGGCTTCGCGCCCTTCCAGGGCGGTGCGTTGCAGTTCATCAACGCCTGCGGCGTGGAAAATTTCGTCAAACGCTCGAAGGAACTGGCGAAGAAGTACGGCGAGCGCTTCAAGCCCGCTGCAATCCTCGTGAAGATGGCCAAGGAAGGAGCCATATTCCATGCTTAATGCACTGCTCGCCCAAGGCGACTACGTCACCGACGAACTGCGCATGTTCCAGGACACCGCGCGCCGCTTCATGCAGGCCGAGGTGGCGCCCAATGTCCTGCGCTGGGACGAACAGGGCTGCGTCGATCGCGAACTGTGGAACAAGGCCGGCGAACTCGGCCTGCTCTGCCCCAGCATCCCGGCCGAATACGGCGGCGGCGACGGCAACTTCGCCTTTGAGAAAATCCTGATCGAGGAACAGGCCAAGGCCGGCTGCAGCGCCTGGGGCCTGTCGCTGCACAACGGCATCGTCGCGCACTACATCCTGCAATACGGCACCGAGGCGCAGAAGAAGGACTGGCTGCCCAGGCTCGCCACTGGAGAACTGGTTAGCGCCATCGCCATGACCGAACCCGGCACCGGTTCGGACCTGCAGGCGGTGCGCACCACAGCTATCGCCGACGGCGGCGACTACGTGATCAATGGCTCGAAGGTGTTCATCACCAACGGCCAGCAGGCCGGACTGATCATCGTGGTCGCCAAGACCGACCCCAGCGAGAAAGCCAAGGGCGTGTCGCTGGTGGTGGTGGAGACCGACAAGGTCACGGGCTTCCGCCGTGGCCGCAACCTGGAAAAAATCGGCATGCACGGACAGGACACGTCCGAGCTGTTCTTCGAAAACGTGCGCATCCCCAAATCCAATCTGCTCGGCAAAAACGAGGGCATGGGCTTCATGCAGCTCATGCAGCAGTTGCCGCAGGAGCGCCTGATCGTCGCGCTGGCCGGTGCCGCCTGTATCGAACTGGCGCTGGACATGACTACGCAGTACTGCAAGGACCGCAAGGCCTTCGGCCGCAGCATCATGGATTTCCAGAACACCCGCTTCAAGCTCGCCGAGGCGCGCACTGAGGCGACGCTGGCGCGCGTGTTCGTCGAGCGCTGCACGGAATTGCTCATACAGAAAAAACTCGACGCGATGACTGCGGCGATGGCCAAGTACTGGATCACCGACAAGCAGTTCGAGATCGCCGACCTGTGCCTGCAGCTGCACGGCGGCTACGGCTACATGGACGAGTACCCGATCTCGCGGCTGTGGCGCGATTCGCGCGTGCAACGCATCTACGGCGGCACCAACGAGATCATGAAGGAATTGATCGGTCGGTTCCTCTAACCTGAGCGTGGAGCCAGCGGAAAAAGATTTCTTTGTTTCAGGAGGCAATACCCATGTTTTCGATGTTGATGAAGTGGATGCAGGCGCAGAAGATCCTGCCGCAGATTTCTGACACCGAGCGACAGGCACTGGAAGCCGGCTCGGTCTGGATTGACGGCCAGTTCTTCAGCGGCAAGCTGGATTTCAAGAAAATCCTCAAGGAGCCCTATGGCAGGCTGTCCGTTGCGGAGCAGGCTTTCCTCGACGGCCCTTGCAACGAGCTGCTGGAGATGATCGACCGCCACGACATCGGCATCACCAAGCGCGTGCCCGACGAGATACTCGAATTCCTCAAGCGCAAGGGCTTCATGGGCTTCCTGATTCCGAAAGCCTACGGCGGCCTGGAGTTTTCGACGCTGGCGATCTCGACCATTCTGGCCAAGCTCGGCGCCTACAACGCCACCGTCGGCACTTTCGTCATCATCCCCAGTTCGCTGGGCGCGGCGGAGCTGATCAAACATTACGGCACGCAGGCGCAGAAGGATCACTACCTGCCGAAACTCGCGCGTGGCGAATACATCCCCTGCTTCGGCCTCACCGAGCCGACCGCCGGCTCCGACGCCGCCAGCATCAAGGCCGAGGGAACGGTGTTCAAAGATGCGGACGGCGAGATCAAGCTCAGGCTCAACTTCCGTAAGCGCTACATCACGCTCGCGCCCATCGCCAACCTGGCGACGCTGGCCTGCAAGCTCAACGATCCCGACAACCTGCTAGGCAAGGGCACCGACGCCGGCATCACCTGCGTGCTGATCCACAAGGGCACGCCGGGCTTCACCAGTGGTGACCACCACGACCCTATCGGCGATCCGTTCTACAACGGCCCGCTGCTGGGCGAGGACGTGGTGGTGCCGGCCGCGAACATCATCGGCGGCGCTGACTACGCCGGCCAGGGCTGGAAGATGTTGATGGAACAGCTCGCGGGTGGACGCATGGTGTCGCTGCCGGCCGGCGCAGTCGGCGGCGCCAAGGCGGTGGCCGCGGTCACCGGCCCCTACTCGATGGTGCGCCAGCAGTTCGGCATTCCCATCGGCCGCATGGAAGGCATCGAGGAAAAAGTCGGCAAGATCGCCGCGCTCTCCTACATGCTCGAAGGCGCGCGCGTGTTCGGCTGCACCGCGGTGGACAACGGCCACCAGCCGCCGGTCGTATCGGCGGTGATGAAGGCCTACACCACGGAGATCGCACGCCAGCTCATCACCGACGGCATGGACGTGTTCTCCGGCGCGGGCGTGATGCAGGGCCCGAACAACATCCTCGGCAAGGGCTATGCCTCCGCGCCGGTCGGCATCACCGTGGAAGGCGCCAACATCATGACGCGCACGCTGATGATCTTCGGCCAGGGCGCGACGCGCTGCCATCCCTACGCGCTCAACGTCGTCAAGGGCGTGGAGACCGGCGACACCGGCCTGTTCCGCAAGAACCTCCTCGGCTGGATCGGGCATTTCGTCAAGGGACTGCTGCGCGCGGAATTTCACTTCCTCACGCGCGGCCGCTTCATCTCCCTACCGAACGTGCCGCCGGAAACCTACAGCTACTACCGCCGCCTCGGCTGGGCCACGGCGCGCTTCGGCGTGCTCACCGATCTGGCCATGTTCAGCATCGGCGGCAAGCTCAAGGCGCGCGGCAAGCTCACCGGCCGCTACGCCGACGCGCTGGCCTGGCAGTTGCTCGCGGTCGGCGCGCTGCGCCGTTTTGCGGCCGAGGGCAACAAGGCCGAAGACCTGCCGTTGCTGCGCTACGCCTGCGACTACGCGCTGGCACAGGTGCAGGAAGCGTTCGCGGGCATCTACCGCAATTTCGGCGGCCCGCTGGGCCTGTGGATGAAAACCATCGGCCTGTTTGAGGTGCATGCGAACCCGATCGGCGGACTGCCGGACGACCAGGCTTCGCATCTCGCCGCGCTGACCCTCCAGACTTACAACGCGCAGTACCGGCGTCTCTGCGAAGGCGTGTTCGTGTCGAAGGACGAGAGCTACGGTGAAGGCCGCCTGCTGCGCGCGTTCCGACTAGTGTCAGAAGCGCACGGCGCTGCCGAGCGTGTGATCGCCGCGCAGCGCGCGAAGCAGCTGCCGCGCGGCTACTCGCCGGCCGAAATCGCCGACGAGGCGGTCAAGCACAACATCATCAACGCGCAGGAAGCGAAGCTGCTGAAGGAAGCGCTGGCCGCGCGCCTGGAAGCGATCGAGGTGGACGTGTTCACGCCGGAGCAGTACCACGGCGCGTCCACCAAGTCTGCGCCGGAGCAATCGCCCGTGCGGCTGGTCGCCAACGGCTGAGATGTGGCCGCGTTGCCGGTGAACAGACCCGCTCCGAAATATTGGAGCGGGCTTTTTATGTCACCCGCTCTCTGTATTTTCAGTACGATTGATGTTTTTATTTATTGATCGTATGTAATTTATATCAATATTTTGTAACTACAACTAACCCGCTAATCCCCAGAGCGGGTGACGCTTTGATCCTCCGCACACTCCGCAACGCACCTGAAAACTTCCATGACCAACTCCCTGCTATCTGGCGTCCGCGTTCTCGACCTCTCGCGCCTGTTGCCCGGCCCGTTCTGCACGCTGTATCTCGCACAGCTCGGCGCGGAAGTGATCAAGATCGAGGAACCGCAGGGCGGCGACTACGCACGCACCATGTCGCCGGACCTGTTCGCGCTGGTCAACCGCGGCAAGAAATCGGTGACGCTCGACCTGCGCAAGACTGAGGACGTGAAACAACTGCACCGCCTGGTGGAGACCGCCGAAGTGCTGATCGAATCCTTCCGCCCCGGCGTGATGGACAAGCTCGGCTGCGGCTACGAGACGCTGAAGAAGATCAATCCGAAGCTGGTTTACGCCGCGCTCACCGGCTACGGCCAAACCGGCCCCTACCGCGACCGCGCCGGCCACGACATGAACTATCTCGGCTACGCCGGGGTGCTCGACCAGAACGGCCCCGCCAACGGCGCACCCACGCAGTCCAACCTGCAGATCGCCGACCTCGCGGGCGGCGCGCTGACCTGCGCCATCGGCATCCTCGCGGCGGTAATCGGCGCGCGCGCGTCGGGCGAGGGCGCGTTCGTAGACGTGGGCATGATGGACGGCTCGCTGGCGCTGCAGGTACTGTCCTTCGCCGCGATCCGCGCGCTCGGCCGCTCGCAGCCGCGCGGCCAGGACATGCTCTCCGGTGCGCTGCCGAACTACAGCCACTATGAATGCGCGGACGGCAAGTACATCGCGCTGGGCGCGCTGGAATTCAAGTTCTGGTCGAATTTTTGCCTCGCGGTGAATCGCCCGGACCTCATCAAGAAGCCGCTCAGCCCCGGCAAAGGCGGCGAAGCCACGCGCGCCGAAGTCGTCGCGATTTTCAAAAGCAAAACGCGCGACGAATGGGAGGTGCTGCTGATCGCCCACGACGCCTGCGCCAGCGCCATCCTCACGCCAGACGAAGTGCTGGACAACGTGCAGGTGCGGGCACGCGGGCTGGTGCAAAACCTGAACGGCAAACCGGCGCCAGCAATGCCGATCCAGTTTCCCGGCATCACGCTCGCCGAGGCCGCGCCCGCACCCAAGCTGGGCGCGGATACGGCGGCGGTGCTCAAATCCCTG
>JBOICL010000033.1:0-3918 GCA_050740055.1 Stenotrophobium sp. | reverse complement strand
ATCGACAGCCTGCGCCTGCGCATCACCAAGCCCGGCGCGGTGGCGGGCGTGAAGGCCGTGGGCGTGGAGATCGAGCGTTTGCGCGGCGACTACGCGGTGTGTGGCCGCTGAATGCTGTACCCGCTCTGCTGGAATCAACCAGTACTGATGTTTAAATATATTGATTTATTTGTATATTAGTAAATATATTTAAACTAACCGGCAGCATGAAACAGCGAGAGCGGGTGGTCCCTGCACTCGGCAGTGACCGCATATTCAGGTCTGTCCAGGCGGCTGGAACAGCGCCATGAAGCGCGTGAATTCCAGCTTGTTGCCTTTGGTCATCTCGAAGTCTCGAACGACGCTGACGGCGGGATTGCGCAGCTGGGCCAGCATCTCCTTGAACGCCTGCGCGGGCACGCGCGCCACCATGTTGGCGTCCGGCAGAATGCCGAGCACCACCTCGGATGCGCCGCGGCGGATGATGTAGGTGTACTGCTCGCCGGTGTCGGAAAAATCGAAGCCGACCTTGATCGTCTTGTCGAGGCAATCCTCGGCGTGCAGGTTGACTTTCATGCCGTCGAAAAACAGCGAAAGCGGCATGGCCTTGAGCATCGCGGACGTGGGCTTGACCGCTTCCTGCGGCAGCTTGAAATCGCCCGCCAGCAGGCCGGCCGACATCAGGTAGTAGTCGCGCGCCGGCGGATTGGTTTCGGCGTTTCCGAGCTTGCGCAGCGCCGCCACGCGCGCCTGCCTGGCGCGCTGATCTTTGGGATTCATGCGCAGCGCGTAACCGCTAAGTTGCAGCGCCCACTGCGCATCGCCGGCTTTCGCCGCGGCATCGATCTTGCCGTCCAGCGCCGCCGCGCCGCCGGCGAGTTCAACCATGCGCCGCGCTTCGCCGTCCGGTGGCAGCGGTTGCAGGTGCGCGGGGTCGCCGTCGAACCAGCCGAGATTGCCGTCGAAGATCGCCTTCGCGCTCCAGCTCGCCTTGCCGTAGAACTCCTGCAGGTAGGGCGAGGCCGCCAGGTGCGCGGGCAGGCGCAGGCGCTGCGCGATCTCGTCCGGCAGCAGGCCCTCGTTCATCATGCGGATAGTCTGGTCGTAGACGTAGCTGATGCCGTCGCGGTAGTCGGTCAGGGTCTGTTCGATTTTGTCTGCTCCGGCCAGCGGGCGCGTGTGGCTGGGCACCAGGAATTCGGCGTGTAGGGCGCGCATCTTGTCCAGCGACGCCACCCACTGTTTTGGACTGCGGTATTCGGTGCCGCGGATGGTGTAGATGTTCGGAAAAGCCTTGTAGATGTTGTCGCCGCAGAGCAGCACCTTGCGCTCCGGCAGCCACATGAACAACTGGTCCTCGGTCTCGCCGGGCGCGTGCACCAGCTTGAAGTGGATGCCGGCGACGGTGTCTTCGAGCTCATCGCGGAAAGTGCGCGTGGGCCGCAGCACGCCGACGGTGCTGCCGTCGTGCATCGCCAGGAAACCGCCAATGCCGATATTGGGCCGCTGCTGCGGAGTCAGCGCCGTGCCGTACATGAGCAGCGAGCGCTGCGTGATGACCGGCCGCAGCTCGACGGCGACCTTGTCCATGTCTCGGGCAACGTCTTCCTGCGCATAAACCGGCACGCCCGCGCCGCCGGCGAACACCGAGGCGCCGCCGATGTGATCTGGATGCGAGTGCGTGTAGACGATTGCCTTCACCGGCTTGTCGGTGATCTTGCGGAACTCGGCCAGCACCTGGCGCGCGGATTCGACGGTCTCGGTCGTGTCCACCACGATCACGCCGTCGGTGCCGACCAGCAGGATCGAGTTGGCGATGCCGTAGCCGATGGCGACGTAAACGCCGTCGGTCACCTTGACTACGCCCTGAGCAAACTCGGCGCTGTGATCCAGCAGGGCCTGCGGCGTGGGCGCCGCGCTGACTGCAGGTGGCGCGGCCGGTCTGCCGCAGGCGACGCAGAGCAGCAGGCAAGCGGCCAGGGAAAAACGGATAAGGGTTTTCATGCGAGGGTTTCCTGTGCTGGAAATATGTTTTACGGGCTGGCGGCCGCGGCGCAGGCTGCGAAGATGTCCGCTGCCTGCGTTCCCGCCGCCGCAAAGGTTGTGGGCGCGCAGTAAACGCCGCGCGGCAGGTAGTCGCCCATGATCTGCGCGGGCGCGGTGCCTTCGGGCACGTTCCTGATGGCCGGCGCAAACGACGGCGCGGCCAGCAGCTGGCGGTAGATCAGCAGACCGTCGGGATACGCGCCCCAGGGCAGCCAGGTGATGCCGTTGGCAGCGACTGCATTTGCCGGCCGGACTGTAGCGTCGGAAACCACGACGGTGAAAAAGCCGTCGCGGTCGAGTGGGATCTGGTCATCGCGGGCGCAGGCCACGTAGCGCTTGGTCACGAACTCGTTCTGACAGACCGACCAGTAGCGCGTGTCCTCGCTGCCGAAAGCGACGCCCGGCTCGGTGCGAAAGCTCGGCGCCCGCGCGCGCAGCACGAATAGCGAGCCATGACTGCGCGAAAACGCTGTGGTGGTGTAGGCGTTGTCCTTGTTGCTGAGAAAACCGCCGCCGCCGGTGAGCGGCAGCGAGCCGGGCTGGATGGGCAGCGGCGCCGGCAGGAGATTGTTGACGATGCCGATATAGCTGTCGGGCAGTCCGTAGAAAACGTTCGTCACGGGCGGATAGGCGGCGAAGGGATAAGGTAGGGCGCTCAGTACTTCCGGGTAACTGGTATTCGCGAGCAGCGGGTTGATGCCCAGGTCCGGCAGGGTGCCGCCGAGGTTGGGCAGCAGCGGGCCGTTGCAGTTGGGCAGGGTGCCGAGTGCGCGGCTGCCGTCGGCGGTCTCCAGCGTGAGCTGCGGCAGGCGCACATTGCCGCGCAGGCCGTCCGCCGGGACGTAAACGCGGTAGGCCAGAACCGTGACCAGCGGGTTGGGTAGCGTCGCCTGGCCGGCGTTGATGAAGCCGGAATAGATCGTATTGGCCGCGGGCGCCGCCGGTTTCTGCGTGAACTCGACATAGGCACGATAGGCCGCGCCTGCTGCGGTGCCTGCCTGCACATAGGGATTGGTACCGGCTGTCAGCGGCGCGATGTTGAGGTCGGCGATGGCGTCTGTGGGCCGCAACAGCGGATCGTAGACGTTGAAGGAAAAATAGCGCGCGTCCGGATACAAGCCGTCGATGCGCAGCCGCAAGGCGGGCAGATTCGGAATCGCCGCCAGCCAGTACACCGCCGACTCGTCCGGGTAGAGCACATTGGTCAGGTCGGAATCGGACACGAGCTGCCAGCCGCAGCCTATGCCCAGCGGGACATCGGCCGGACTCCCAGCAGTCTGGCTGCCGCCGGTACTCGCGGGCGCGGGAGCCGATGATGAGCCGGTGCAAGCGCACAGGATGATGGCGGACATCAGCAGCGGAATTAGCAATGGAATCCGCAGCAACTGGCGCAAGCGCACGTTCATGTTCCCGTGTGCAGCGATGTGGCCGTGCGCGGCATACCCGTTCAGCCGCGCAGGGCGCGTTCGAGCAGGCCTGGCGCCCAACGCTTGAGTGTGCGCACCAGAACCGCCTCGCGGCCGATGGAGACCAGCGCCTGGTTGCGACGGATGGCGCGCAGGGTGCGCGCGGCGACCGCGCCGGGCAGCAGCGCGGTGGCGGCGAATTGTTTCTCCACGCTCTCTCGCGCCTCGGGCGTGGACAAGGCACCCACCAGCTTCACCTTGGTCTGGATCGGCGTCCTCACGTAACCAGGGCAGATCGCGCTGACGCCGATGCGATGGCGGTGGAGTTCCATGCGCAGCGATTCCGACAGGCCCACCACCGCGAACTTGCTGGCGCTGTAGGTGCCCATGCCGCGCGCCCCGACCAGGCCGGAGACCGAGGCCATGTTGACGACGTGGCCACCCTGTCCCCGCGCGATCATGTTTGGCACAAAGGCGCGGATGCCAT
>JBOICL010000032.1:0-1589 GCA_050740055.1 Stenotrophobium sp. | reverse complement strand
AGAGCGGGTACAGCATTCAGCGGCCACACACCGCGTAGTCGCCGCGCAAACGCTCGATCTCCACGCCCACGGCCTTCACGCCCGCCACCGCGCCGGGCTTGGTGATGCGCAGGCGCAGGCTGTCGATAGTAAATTCCGCAAACAGGTGACGCGACAGGCGCTCGGCCAGCGTCTCCAGCAGATCGACCCGTTCGCGCGTCACGAAGGCCACCACTGCGTCGCGCACGACCTGGTAGTCGATGGCATCGCGCACCTTGTCGCTGGCGGCGGCGGGGCGCGTATCGACACCCATTTCCAGATCGAGCAGCAGCGGCCGCGCCGCGCGCTTTTCCGACTCGCGGATGCCGATGATGGTGCTGGCTTCGAGCCCGCGTATGAAAACCTTGTCCATAGTCCCTATCCGATTGTGTCCAGTTCCGTGAGCGGCCAGCGCGCGCGCAGCGCCAGCGACGTTGGCGATGTTTGCCCCTGCGACCGTCGCGTCCAGCCGACGTAGGCGATCATCGCGGCGTTGTCGGTGCAGAATTCATGACGCGGAAAGTGCAGCGATACCGCGTGCTGGTCTGCCAGTTCCGCCAACCGTTCGCGCAGACGCAGGTTGGCGCCGACGCCGCCCGCGACCACCAACGCCTTGAACCCGGTCTGCGCCAGTGCGCGCGCGCATTTGATCGCCAGCGTTTCGGTCACGGCCTCCTGAAACGCGTGGGCGAGATCGGCCTTGTCCTGCTCGGAAGCCTGCGGCGGCAGCGCCGTCAGCACGGCGGTCTTGAGTCCGCTAAAGCTGAAATCCAGCCCCGGCCGGTCTGTCATCGGGCGCGGAAACTTGTAACGACCAGCCTTGCCCTGCCGCGCCAGCTCGGCCAGGTGCGGGCCTCCCGGATACGGCAAACCCAGCAGCTTGGCGGTCTTGTCGAAGGCCTCGCCCACAGCGTCATCCAGGCTTTCGCCAAGAATCTCGTAACGCCCCACACCGCGCACCGCCACCAGCAGCGTGTGCCCGCCGGAAACTAGCAGGGCGAGGAATGGGAATCGCGGCGGATTTTCTTCCAGCATGGGCGCCAGCAGATGGCCTTCCATGTGGTGCACCGGAATCAGCGGCAGGCCGTGCGCCGCTGCCACGCCGGCCGCGACCGCGCCGCCGACCATCAGCGCGCCGATCAGCCCCGGCCCGGCGGTGTAAGCCACGCCGGTCAGTTCCTGCGGCGTGATGCCCGCGCGCCGCAAAACCTCGCGGATCAGGGGGTTGATGCGGCGCACGTGGTCGCGCGAAGCCAGTTCCGGCACCACGCCGCCATATTCGGCGTGCAGCGCGATCTGGCTGTGCAGCGTATGCGCCAGCAAGCCACGTTCGCCGCTGTAAACGGCGGCGGCGGTTTCGTCGCAGGAGGTTTCTATTCCGAGGACAGGCATTCGCGTATTGTAAGGCTCACGTTGCGTCAAGATCGGACTCCGATTAGAATTCGCGCCCTTTTACTGGGGCGTGCGCCCCTACCTGCTGCAATCGAGAGTGCCTGAATGCCTACTGTCCGCATCCGCGACAACGAACCGTTTGAAGTTGCCCTGCGCCGTTTCAAGCGCACCTGCGAAAA
>JBOICL010000031.1:0-1066 GCA_050740055.1 Stenotrophobium sp. | reverse complement strand
GGCGGCGGCTACTACGACCGCGCACTGGCGTTTCCGCGCGCCTTCCGGCGGCCCAGGTTCATCGGCTACGCCTACGCCGCGCAGGAAGTTGACGACATCCCGATCGAAGCCTGGGATATCCGCCTCGACGGCATCGTTACAGAATGCGGAACCAGAACTTTTGAGAGGAGCCTCACATGTCCTACTGGCTGATGAAATCCGAACCCGAGTCTTTCTCGATCGACACGCTGCAAAAGCGTCCCGGGCAGACGGAGCCCTGGGACGGCGTGCGCAACTACCAGGTGCGCAACATGATGCGCGACCAGATGAAGGCCGGCGATCTTGCCTTCTTCTACCACTCCAGTTGCGATGAGCCGGGCATCTACGGCGTCATGACCATCGCCAGCAACGCCTACCCGGACCCGACGCAGTTCGACGCCAAGCACCATCACTACGACCCAGGCAGCAAGCGAGAGGAGCCGCGCTGGCTGCTGGTCGATGTGAAATTCCAGCGCAAGCTGAAACGCCCGATCCTGCTCAACGAACTGCGCATGCACGAAAAGCGGCTCAAGGGCTTCATGCTGCTGGCCAAGGGCAGCCGCCTGTCGGTGATGCCGGTGCAGAAAGCTCACTGGGATTTCATCCTCGAACTGGAAGACGGCAAGACGCGCAAAAAATCGTAGCGCGCGGTCACGGCTGCGGGCAGAATGCGGTGCAAGGCGCAGCATTCCTAGCCGGGGCGGTCCGTGACCAACTACTACAAGAAGCTGACCGGTAATTCCGCCGTCAAGCAGCTTGGCCCGGGCATCATCACCGGTGCGGCGGACGACGACCCCAGTGGCATCGCCACCTACTCGCAGGCCGGCGCGCAATTCGGCTACGGATTGCTGTGGACGGTGGTGCTGACCTATCCGCTGATGGTCGCGATCCAGCTGGTCGCCGCGCGCCTGGGCCGCGTCACTGGCCACGGCCTCGCCGCAAACATCCGCACGCGCTTTCCCAAACCGCTGCTGTTTTTCATCGTCGGCCTGCTGCTGCTCGCCAACATCATCAACATCGCCGCCGACATCGCTGCGATGGGCGACGC
>JBOICL010000030.1:0-1495 GCA_050740055.1 Stenotrophobium sp. | reverse complement strand
CAGCTGAGCATGCCCTTGATCGTCAAGCGCAGCGGCGAGCCGGAACCGTTCAACGAGGACAAGCTGCGGCGCGGCATCGAGAGCGCCTGTTTCAAGCGGCCGGTGACGCCCGGCCAGATCGACCACGCGCTGGACAGCGTCATGCGCAGGCTGCGGCACAGCGGCGAGCGCGAGCTGCCGTCGCGGCAGGTCGGCGAGTGGGTCATGGAAGAACTGCGCGACCTCGATCATGTGGCCTATGTGCGTTTCGCCTCGATCTACCGCAAGTTTGAAGACGTGAACGCCTTCCGCGAGGAAATCGAGCGCCTGGAAAAACTGCCCAGCCTCGAACTGCGCCGCAGCCAGCTCACGCTGATCAAGACGGATGACAAACCCTAGCGCGGCGGGCTGGATGGCCCGCGCAATGCAGCTTGCCGAGCGCGGCCGCTGCACCACGCAGCCGAATCCGCGCGTTGGCTGCGTGATCGTGCAGAGCGGCGAAATCGTGGGTGAAGGTTTCCACGAGCGTGCCGGCGAGCCGCACGCGGAAGTTCACGCCCTGCGCATTGCGGGTGAGCGTGCGCGCGGCGCCGAGGTCTTCGTGACGTTGGAGCCCTGCAACCATACCGGCCGCACGCCGCCTTGCGTAGACGCGCTGATTGCCGCCGGCGTGCGCAAGGTTGTCGCCGCGATGCAGGACCCGAATCCGCAGGTCGCGGGACAGGGCATCGCAAGGCTCAAGACCGCCGGTATCGAGGTCGAATGCGGCCTGATGCAGAAGCAGGCCGAGTCGCTGAACCGCGGTTTCGTTTCGCGCATGACGCGCGGTCGGCCGTTCGTGACGCTCAAGCTCGCCGCCAGCCTCGATGGCCGCACCGCGATGGCCAGCGGCGAATCGAAATGGATCACGTCGGAGGAAGCGCGCGTCGATGTGCATCGGCTGCGCGCCGAGGCCGGTGCGGTGCTGACCAGTTCCGCAACCGTGCTCGCGGACGACCCCGAATTGACCGTGCGTCTCTCGTCCTTCGACAAGGCTCAGGACAGGTCTTCCGCCCTTCGACAAGGCTCAGGACAGGTCTCTCGTCTCCCCTTGAGGCAGCCGGATCGCATCGTGCTCGACGCGCAGGCGCGCGTCCCGGCGGCGGCAAAAGTCTGGAATGCCGGCGCGCGCAGAATTCAGCTTGTTTCAAAAAAAGGGCTTTCTGCGGCCTCAAGCATGAATTCTGAAGTCGAAGTCATGGCAGTTGAAGTGAGCGCCGATGGCCGCATTTCAATTCCGGCCGCGCTAAAAATTCTCGGCGAACAGCAGGTCAACGAAGTCCTGGTCGAATGCGGCCCCACGCTGGCAGGTAGTTTTCTTCAGTCCGGTCTGGTGGACGAACTGGTGTTGTATCTGTCGCCCTGCCTGCTCGGCGACGCCGCGCGTCCGCTAGCGCGGCTGCCGGGGCTGGAGCAGTTGGATCAGCGCGTGCAGTTGCGGTGGCTGGAAACGCGCATGATAGGGCCGGATTTACGC
>JBOICL010000029.1:0-3413 GCA_050740055.1 Stenotrophobium sp. | reverse complement strand
TATAGGCGCGGCGCACACCCTCGTTGACCATCTCCTGCACCGACAGCTTCGCGTCCCAGCGCAGGTTCATGCCGACCTTGAGGAACACCAGTGCGATGCCCGTGTCCTGGCAGATCGGGCGGCGGCCCTCTGCACACATGCGCGAGTTGGTCAGGATTTGTGCGATCGCATCTTTCGCAGCCGCTGATTCTTCACGCTCATACGCCGCACCGAGGGCCTGAATGTAATCCAGCGGGTGATAGCAGCTGATGTACTGAAACGCGTCGGCAACGCTCTGGATGAAATCTTCTTGACGGATAGTGGCCATGATTTTGCGGTAGCGGAATCGAGGGTGCGTATTCTCGCCACATGTGGTCGTGATGACCAGTCTTGAGCCTAATCTTCGCCACCCGCTCTCATATATGACATGTAAATATTTGTTATTATTTATTATATATTTATAAATATATATAATATATTATAACAATATTATCCATTAAACCTTGGAGAGCGGGTGACTCAAAATCCTCAAATTTACAGTCCATCACTTGCAGTTTTTCTTCTTCAGCTCAACACGGCGATTCTTGGCGCGGTTGGCGTCCGTAGTGTTCGGCACTAGCGGCACAGTATCGCCATAGCCGTGTGTGGTGAGGCGATCAGCCGCGACGCCATGCGCGACCAGCCACGCTTTCACCGCATCTGCGCGCTCACCTGACAACTTCATGTTGTAAGCGTGCGTGCCAACGTTGTCAGTATGACCGCCGACTTCGGCGCTATAAGACGGGTCCGCGTTAAACAGTGCCAATACCTGTTTCAACACCGGTTCAGAATCAGGTTTGATGACGGATTTATTGAAATCGAAATTCACGCCATAGACCTCAATCTTGCAGGTCTTCGGTGGTGGCCCGCCGATTTGCAGGCTGGTCAGCGAATAGGTCGAGACAGATTCTTCATTGCCGTTGCCCTGCTTATAGATATACCAAAGTTCACCCGCTGGCGTGGTCTGCGTCAGTACTGCTTGGCCAACGTTGGTCGGGTCAGACACCAACTTGGCGCCGAGTTTTTCCAATGCGTTGATGTAATTTTTCTGCACATACAGCGCGCTCGGGTCTTTCTTCTCATCAGTCAGTGAATAATCCACATCGAGAAAATGCCCAGCCAGGGTTTTTGGACCATCGGGCAAATCTAGTGTGATCGAATCAAAGTCGCGTTTCGTACAACCGGAGAATGTGAAGTAATCAAACTGCTTCACCAGCCAAGGAGGATTTTTGCAGCCCTCGCCCTGCTGATCGGACAGCGAGCCCTTTACCGTCTGCGCCGTCACCACTTGTGGGAAAGGAGAAATTTGCACTGTGACCAAGTCATACGATCTGGTTGATTCATCATTGCCGCTACCGTGCTGATAGAGGTACCAGAACTCACCTTGCGGGAGTTTCTGTGTAAACACGACATGATTATTGTCAGCAGGATCGGAAACCTGTGTCGCACCGATCTTCTTGAGGGCAGTGCTGTAATTCTGTGCCACGCTCAACGCAGTTGGATTTTTACTGTCATCCGTCAGCGTGTAATTCACAGTCAGCCGGTTGCCTTCGAGAGTCTTCTCGCCATCTGGCAAATCGAGTTTCACCTGATCCCAGATTTTGTGTTCGCAGGAATCCACCTTGAAATATCCAAACTGCTTTACCAGCCAAGGTGGATTGGTGCAGGTACCGCCGGGCGCACTAAGCGATGTTTTCATCGTCTGCGCCACAACGTCTTGTTGCAGAGCGACGATTTTGAAAGTTGTCAGTGTGTATGAATCCGTTTTGGTATCGTTACCACTGCCGTGCTGGTAGTGATACCAGAATTCGCCTGCCGGTGTGGTTTGCTTCAGGGTCGCTTGCCAGCTGTCTGTGGGATCAGACATCAAGATGGCACCAGCCTTCTTTCCCGCTGCAATGAAATAATCGCGCGCAGCATCAGCCGTGGGATTCTTGCTGTCGTCTTTCAACGTGTAATCAATCGAAGTGCGCGCGCCCTCGATTTTTTTACCCCCAGCGGGCAAATCGTAATCAACTGAATCCCAAGCCTTAGCCTCACAGGAGTCAATCACGAAACCGGGCATCGGCTGCGGCGCCCATGTTGGATTCTTGCAGTTGGCCGCGTCATCTGCGCGCGCCACTGGCATGAATGTGACTGCCAAAATAGTGACCAGTAATCCGGTCAGCTGCATGGTCAGATATTCATTCGCTCTGTGAACCCCCAATTTAGATTTCATCGCTGTATCCTCCCCAGAACTACAGAAAACTCATCACAGGCTCAAGCGGTTGCTCACCTCGTGTCTATAGGCAAGGCAAACACCCGAGAGAAATAGCCGTCCGCATCAGCCAGCAATTTCGACTGCTCTTCTTCTGTCGCAATCCCTGACAGCGCACGCGCCAGTCGCCGCTTGTATTCGAGTTGCATGGCACGGCTGATCTCGATGCGCTGTGCCTGCGGACTGCCGGCGCCGTGCATAGATTCGGTGAGATAGCCGACCGCGTTGCGGCCCAGCGTCATGTTCTCGATCAGACGCAAGATGCGCGCACGCTCCTCGGCGCTGAAGCCTTCTCTACCCTGCAAATATTTCTTGAGCAACGCGCCGATTTCAGGATGGTTGAAGTCCCGCTCTGACGGCAGTGTTGCCACCAAGCCACCGGCGATGTCCTGCGCGAGTCGACTCAATTCATAGGGCAATTTGGTGACGTGGTGCTTGCAGACGTTGGCGAGCATGTCGTCGTTGATGAATGCGCCGGATTTGGTCGCATGGCCCTGATAGCTGGCGGCGATGCCGGTGCCGTAGATGGTCTCGTTGAGATGCGTCATCTCGACCAATTTGTCTTTGACGTGTGAAGCACTCGCGACGCCGTTCATCTCCGCCACTTCTGCCGCTGCACCGATCAGCACATCACCAACGCCGCTTTTGCAGACATAGGAGCGGCGATGATAGGTAGTGAAGCGCTGCACCAGCATGGCGGCGAACTCGATCTCGCCCTGCATGAATACCAGTTCATTGGGTATGAACACGTCCTTGAAAATGACCAGTGCTTCCTGTCCGCCATAGACAGCATTGCCCGCGTCGATGCTGCCGCCTTCCATCGCGCGCGTATCGCAGGACTGGCGGCCGTAGACGTAGGTAATGCCAGGCGCATCGACCGGCACCGCGCCGACGATGGCGTAATCCTCGTCGCCCTTGCCCAGGCGCATCGTCGGCATCACCACCATCCAGTGCGAGTTGATGCAGCCGGTCTGATGCGCCTTGGCGCCGCTGATGTAAACGCCCTCGGCGGTGCGCCGCGTGATGTGCACGAACATGTCGGGGTCGGTCTGCTCATGCGGCGCCTTGCCGCGATCGCCTTTCACGTCGGTCATCGCGCCACCGATCACGTAGTTATGGCGGTGCATCTCAGTAAGGA
>JBOICL010000028.1:0-1609 GCA_050740055.1 Stenotrophobium sp. | reverse complement strand
GCCCCAGCGCGGGCGGCGCCATGTGCACCGCGCTGGTGTCGGCATTGACGGGGATTCCGGTCCGCGCGAACGTCGCGATGACCGGCGAAATCACCCTGCGTGGAGAAGTCCTGCCAATCGGCGGACTCAAGGAAAAGATGCTGGCGGCCCAACGCGGCGGCATCCAGACCGTGATGATCCCGCACGAGAACGTGAAGGATCTTGCCGACATCCCGGAGAACGTGAAGAGCAAGCTCAACATCGAACCAGTGCGCTTGATCGAGGACGTGCTCAAGCTCGCGCTGGAACGTGTGCCGGAACCCAAACCGGAAATAGCCCCAGTGGTGGCCTCGCCGGCGGCGGAACCGGCAGCCGATGGCGCGCGCGCTCACTGAGGATAAATTCTCGTGGCTGTCGCCACCCGCTCTGCATGTTTTCAGAACGTAACGTGTTTATTTTTATTTAAATTATTAACTTATATTAAATAATAAATAACATCTTCATTCGCCTTGAAATGCAGAGCGAGTGACATAACTCCGCGCCGAATTTCCTACGCTGGCTCCGATGAATTTCTATCTGCTGCTCGCCACCCTCGCCGCGCTGCTGTCCGGCCCGCTGCTCTATCTGGTGGCACGCAGGCGCGCTAGTTTCGCCAAGGCGTTGGACGTGTTCGTGCTGATCAGCGTCACGGGTCTGGTGCTGATCGAAGTGTTTCCCGAAACCTATGCGCAGGCCGGACTCTGGAGCCTGTTGTTCCTGGGGCTCGGCCTGCTCGGCCCGACCGCGCTCGAGCATCTGCTCACGCATGCGCGCCGCAGCATGCACATCGCCGCGCTGACGCTGGCGCTGATCGGCTTGATCCTGCACAGCTTCGGTGATGGCGTGGCGCTGTCGCCGGCCGCCGGCGAGCAGCACTCCGCGCTGGCCTTCGCAGTCGCCATCCACAGCATTCCGGTAGGCCTGCTGGTGTGGTGGCTGATGGCCCCGGTGTTCGGCCCCGCCCTGCCCGCCTTCGCACTGGGCGCGATGTGTGCCGGCACCGTCGGCGGCTATGTGTTCGGCACTGATATCGGCGGCAGCCTCAATCCGCACACCTGGGCCTGCGTGCAGGCGCTGATTGCGGGAACTCTGTTGCACGTCGCTTTCGGACGGCCGCACAGCCATGCGGATCACCACTGACGCGCAAACGGCCCTGCGTTATTTGCTGCCGATGGCAGCGATTTTCATCGCCAGCTCCAGCGCCTGCTCGTAGTTGAGGCGTGGGTCCACTGCGGTCTTGTATGCGCGTTCCAGGTCGGTGTCGGTGAGGTTGCGCGCACCGCCGGTGCATTCGGTCACGTCCTCGCCGGTCAGCTCCAGGTGCACGCCGCCGAGGTAGGAGCCGCAGCGCGCGTGGATCTCGAAAGCCTGCGTCAACTCCGAAAGGATATCGTCGAAGCGGCGCGTCTTGATGCCGGTCGCTGTGGACTGCGTGTTGCCGTGCATAGGGTCGCACATCCACAGCACCTGGTAGCCGCTTGCACGCACCGCCTCGATCAGCGCTGGCAGGTACTGCGCGATCTTGCCCGCACCCATGCGGTGGATCAGCGTCAGCCGGCCCGGTTCGTTGGTCGGGTTGAGAATCGCGCAC
>JBOICL010000027.1:0-1968 GCA_050740055.1 Stenotrophobium sp. | reverse complement strand
GTTCATCAGCAGTACGCCGGAATTGAAATAACCTTGCCTCGGGTTAACACCAATTTTTTCCATATGACCTTCCCAGCCAGTGGTTGGTGATGCAATCGCGCCGATGATTTTTGTTCCTAGATCTACGAGGAACAGTGGCAACAGACTTTGTAAAACTAGGGTATCTGTATCGATGTAGAGTATTTTCGAACACATCGGCAGGAGTTCCGGGAGCAGCAACCGATACCAGATGAGGGGTGGATAGGCCGCCGATGGAGGCAGAACCTTGGACGTGGCATCTGGAACACTAATTAACTCTAAAGCGATGCCTAGGAAAGCCAAGTAACGCTCCAACTTTTGGATCACGCCGGAGGTCAGACCTGGCCCAACGATCAGCGTGATTTGGAGAGTTTCTGTTCCTCGCGTCGCTGCTAGCGAAGCCGCAAGCGTAGCGAAATGCGGCGCATACGCATCGTCAAACGCACATGCAATTCGCACTTCCGGCAAAACGGGCTGAGGTTCGGCCTTAACCCCTGGACTGATTGGCATCGCTATGCTGGCCTCGGCCAAACAGAACGAGCAATAGCACGCAGCACACGGCGAATCCGCTCATTCCGGACGAGCCGGCGATACAAACGAATAGGCCAGCCCAGCTTTTGCCAGTATATTTTCTCGAAAACAAACTCAACCGAGGCGTTACGAGCAACTTCTGGCGGATGCCGCAACGGGAATGAAAGTTGCTCGAGAGGCAGGCGGCTGAATACGCGATCACCCTCTGTGTAAGCGGTTGCGTCCTCACGGAATCCCGTATTGGACACCAGGTTTCTTTGTGGCGACACGCATAGCCCGTTGTTACGCAATACAGCGTATTGCCACTGATGATCCCAGGTACCCCCGTGTGCATGAATCCTGTCCCATTCGTATTCCATGATCTTACGGAAACGCTTGCTCAGGGCCATGCCTTCGAACACACCACTCGATTTGATCCGGGGCCAGGAATCCATTTTGAATTCGTAAAACTTCCAGGCCCTGCGCCATGTTGCCCAACCCCAGATCGGTGCAAATGCGTTGAAAGCATATGAGTATTCGCCGTACCGTTCAGCGGCCGCGCCCCAATTCGTTCCTGAGATTTGCATGATCCGCTCATCATCACGGTAGCGCTCCAGAAGTTCGTCGCAAAACCGCAGAAACGACGGGGCCGGGAGGCAGTCATCTTCCAGGACGATAATCTCAGGGACCTGATCCAATGCCCATTGAATGGCTGATGCAACCGCAGGGCCGTATCCCATATTCTTTTTTTCAGCCCTCAAGTGGACACGGGTCGCCCAATCAATTTTCTGAGCGGCCTCGAAAACCTCTTGGCATAGGATATTATCGTTGGGCCGTTTAGATCGAGGGCCATCGATAGAGACGAATATTTCGCGTGCGCCGCTTTTGCGAACAACATCCAGGGTGCGTTCGAAAAGGTCAGGACGGTTAAAGGTCAGAAAAAGTATCGCAGCCGGTTTGGGCCGGTTCTGATCAATATCTGTAGAGGATGAATTTTGGCCGGTCATAAACAAATTTTGCAGTTGGACGGCATCCGCGCCTTGGCCTTTGTCATGGTGCTCTTTTCTCATGCGGGCTTCCCGGGGTACTTGCTGTGGTCCAGCGTTGATCTGTTCTTTGTGCTGAGCGGATTCCTGATCACGGGAATTCTTATTTCGCAGCCCAAGGGCGACAATTTCTTCCGCATTTTCTACACGCGGCGATTCCTGCGCATATTTCCGGCGTTTTACGCTGTTTTGATCTTGAGCATTTTGGTATTGCACCAAGTGTCATGGCTCCAGGCTTTCTGCACTTCTGTTTTCCTGGCAAATTTTTACATGCCGTTTGCTGACACTGCGCACGCTCCCGAATCCTACTGGGCTCTCGGCCCCTACTGGACTTTAGCGCTTGAGGAGCAGTTTTATCTTCTCTGGCCTCTGATCGTCTTCAAATTGAACCCCA
>JBOICL010000026.1:0-6575 GCA_050740055.1 Stenotrophobium sp. | reverse complement strand
AGGTGAAACCGATCGTGGAAGGCAGCATGAAGCCGATCAAGATTTTCGAAGACGACCCGCAGCGGCTCTGGTACCACTACAAGTTCGATCAGTACCGTGCCGGCACACACTGGTACGTCGGCGTGCCTCGTAAAGGCGGCGTCTGTGATGCCGAAATCATCTTCAAGAAGCCTGCACAAACCGGTCTGGCGAAACAGATCGCGCTGTCGGTCAAGCCGGCGTCGTGATGTCCACGCATTGCTAGCCATTCACAGCCAACGGGGAACCCATGATCAACACCAACCGCATCAAGAGCATTCTGTTGACGCCGCGCAGCGAATGGCCGGTGGTGGCCGACGAGACCGCCACCACCCAGGGTCTGTACACCGGTTACGTGATTCCGCTGGCGATGATCCGGCCCATCTGTGCTTTTATCGGCCTGTCGCTGGTTGGCATCACCGTATTCGGCGGACACTACCGGACACCGATTGGCGCCGGCATCGTCCATGCTCTGCTCAGTTTCGTGCTGACCCTGGTCGGCGTGTACGTGCTGGCCCTGATCATCGACGCCCTGGCGCCCGGCTTCGGCGGTCAGAAGGATCCGATCCAAGCGCTCAAGGTGTCGGTCTATTCCGCCACCCCGCCTGGCTTGCCGGGGTCCTGTACCTGTTGCCGTGGCTGTCGATACTCGGCGCTATCGCCGGGCTGTATTCCCTGTACCTGCTGTATCTGGGCCTGCCGCTGGTGATGAAAGCACCGCAGGACAAGGCGCTGGGCTATACCGCCGTGGTGATCGTCGCCGCCATCGTCATCTTCATCGGCGCGGTAGCGGGATTGGTGATGCCGCATCCGGGCATCGACTTCAGCGGCCTGTCCAAATGAACTTTCCAACTGGAGAAGCAAACATGATCTCACTCCGTCTGCGCGGCATCCACAAACTCTGCGCTCTGGCACTCATCGTCACGCCGGCCCTGGCCCTGGCCGAACCCGGCTACATGATGCAGATGAATACTACTGTGAAGATGGAGATGCCGGGCATGCCCTCCGGCAACATGCCGGCGCAGACGCACAGCAGCAAAATCTGTACTTCGGTGAAGAAGCCTGACATGAGCAAGGTGATGCACGGCAACAAGGATTGCGTCATCAGCGACTATGAAAAGGTAGGCGACACCATCAGTTATCACATGACCTGCAGCGGTCACATGCACATGCAGGGTGACGCCAGAATGCAGATGAAAGCTGACGGCGGCATGCACGGCCATATGCACATGATCGGCACTTCGCCCAGTCCGAAGATGGACATGGACATGACTTTCGACGGCACGCGCATCGGAAGTTGCGACTACACACCCCCGCAGTCGTAGGCACGGGATTGCTTGCTCTACAGATCGCTGAGTTTTGGGAGACGAAATGGCCGACGCATTCACTGACGTATCTACCCAAGGCTTCCTGTCGCGGATCAAGAGCGCCCTCGCCGGGCTAGTGCTGGGGCCGGTGCTGGTGATCGGCGCCATCGTGCTGCTGACCTGGAACGAGGGGCGGGCGGTCACGGCCATCACCGGGCTGGGCCAGGCAGCGGGCATGGTGGTGGAAGCGCAGGCCGCTACCGTCGCGCCCGCTGACGAAGGCAAGCTGGTGCACGTCATCGGCAAGGCCACGGCCAAGGGTCCTGTCGCGGATGCGGTGCAGGCAAGTGCGCGTTGATGTTTTTGGTGAGGCGTGAGGCTATAGAACTGCACCGGTGTGCGCAATGGCGGACTTCATGAAAACGTATCAAAGTGGCCCGTTTGGATACAAGGCATGGCCGCTATCGGGACTCCTCGCCGTACCTGTTTGTGCCTAATATCCGTGCTGACAATGCCGCCATTATGGGGAAGGGCGGCTTGAACAAAATGGCGTTTTCAGAATACGGGTCAGCGATGAACGGAATGAGCGAGAAGTCTTCTATCCCGGTAATGATCGTCCATGCGCTCGCGGCCGCGTTCAGGGGCTTGCCGGGCCGGGCGGGACTGGCATGCCTGCTTCTGCTCGCACTGGCCGGCTGCGGTGCCGGATCGGCTCCTGTTACCGCGTCATCAGCCAGCACGCCTGCTGATCCCCCACAGGTGAGCCAGAACGTGCAGTTCACCGCCTCGGACGGCGTATCGCTGGCGACCCAGTTGGGTGGCGCTGGGCCGCTGCCGCTGGTGCCGCGGCCATTGGTCGTCGAATTCGGCCCTTACGATCAGGCCAGTTGTAACGAGTGTGCGGGCCCGGACTACAACTACCTGTATGTTGAAATCCGCGGTACCGGCAAGAGCGACGGCGCTTTCGATGCGCTGGGCCCGCGCTCGCAGCAGGACGTGGTCGAGGTGCTGAACTGGGCCTGCCAGCAGCCGTGGAGCAACGGCGTCGCAGGCGTCTACGGTTTTTCGGCGAGCGCGATCATGATTTACAACTCGCTGCATCTCCAGTTTCCGTCCTGCGTCAAGGCGGCGGTGCTGATGGCTGGCACGCACGAGCTTTACCGCGACCTGCTATATCCCGGCGGCATTCCCAATCTGCTGGCGGGTACCTACGTCCTGGTGGGTATCGGCGGCCCGGCCGCCAGCGAAGCGGTCGCCCGGCTGGAAAGCGGCAACCCGTTTGCGAGCCTCGTGGACCCCACGGTGGGGATGTTCAGCGTAGGTCTGGACTATCTACTGAATCCGACGCTGGACGACTGGTGGCTGCAGCGCGGCATGCGCGGCAACGTGAACCATCTGCCGACCCTGATGATCACCAGCTTCTTCGATGTCGAGCCGCGCGGGCCGTTCCAGGCTTTCCAGGAACTGACCAGGGAGGGCGCGAATCCACACCTGCTGGTGGTCGGCGCGCACGACGGCGCTCCGGCCGGCACGGAAAACCTGCGCATGGACGAGCAGACGAAGTGGTACGACCACTACCTCAAGGGTGTAGCCAACAACGTCGATCAGCAGCCCAGGGTGCAGATGCTGATGGCGGACGGCGATCGCCTGAAATACCTGGCCGGCGATTTCGAGCGCTACAACGCGACGGACTGGCCGGTGCCGGGCACGGCCTGGACTGCGCTGGCGCTGGACCCCGCGCCCAGCGACAGCGGCGCGCTCTCGATCAACAACGGCTCGCTGAGCCTGACCGCGCCCAGCCAGACGGCAGTGCAGTCCTATCCTGAGATCGTATCGCTGCCGACCGCGACGGACCCGCATACAACAGGAGTGATTGGCGGCGTGAGTTTCGGCGGCTACTCGTTCAACACTTTCCTGACCGCAATTCCCCAACTGGCCAACATGTCGCTGGTGGAGCCGATGAGCCTGACTTATACGACCAAGCCCTTCGCCAGTGACGTGCTCTCGGTTGGCCCCGCCAGCCTCGAAATTCAGCTCTCGAGCACCGCGCCGGAGACGGACATCTTCGCCGTGATCTGCGATGTCGCGCCGGACGGGAGTTCAAACCCGGTCGCAACCGGTCGCCTGCGCAGCGCCTATCCCGACATCGATCCGGCAAAATCGCTGAAAGATGCCAACGGCAACATCGTCCAGCCCTACGGCGTCTATTCCGCCAAGAACGACGCCATGATCGGCACGCCGCGGCTCTACCACGTCGAGTTCTGGCCGATCGGGAACCGCTTCAAGAAGGGCGACCGCCTGCGCCTTGATCTCGTCGGCGTCTCGGCCTATCACCTGCCCAGCCTGCCGGGCATCGACAGCGTCACGGTAGGCGGCGCCAGCGGATCGCGGCTGCTGCTGCCTGTGATTCCGGGCATACCGGGATTGTCGGGCAGTGATTTGAGTGCGGCGTTGCAATGATTGCGCGCTAGCGTTATTCCTGCGGCGTCCGCGCGTTGATGCTCAGCGCGTGGATGTCTGTCTGCATCAGCGCTCCCAGCGCCGCGTAAACCCTGCGGTGACGCGCCAGTAGCGGCTGGCCGGCAAAGGCTGCTGAAATCACGGTGACACGGAAATGGCCGTGCCCCTTTGCGGCACCGGCGTGCCCGGTGTGCAGATGGTTTTCGTCCTCGATGATGATTTCCGCGGGCGCGAAGGCCGCTTCCAGCGCTGCGCGGATTTTTTCGATGCGCGTCACGGCAGCGCCCGAACAAAGGGCTGCACGTCCATGCTCTTGAATACGCCGACCTTGAAATAGGGATCGCTTTCAGCCCAGTCGCGGGCGGATTGCAGACTATCGAACTCCGCGATGATGAGGCTGCCGAAGTAGCCGGCTTCGCCGGGATCGGCGGCCTCTATCGCCGGCCGCGGCCCGGCAATCACGAGCCGGCCCTGCGCTTGCAACTGCTTGATGCGGTCGCGATGGACGAGCCGCAGTTGCAGGCGCGCGGCAAGCGTGCCCGGCGCGTCGTGGCCGAGGATGACGTAGAGCATCAGTGATTCTGGTTCTGTTCGGGCAGGTACTTCGCCAGGAACGGTGTGTGCGCGAGCATGAACACGAACATCAGCGCGGTGAAGCCGAAGGTCTTGAACCGAACCCAGTCGGCTTCGCTGAAATTCCAGGCAACGTAGAGATTGAGCACGGCGCAGAAGGCGAAGAATAGTGCCCAGATAAAGTTGACACGCTTCCACACCGGCTCCGGCAACTGGATCGCGGTCTGCGGAATGCGCGCGAGCAGCACGCGGTCGCCGATCACGTGGCTCAGCAGCAGCGCGATGGAGAACACGGCGTAGAGCGCAGTGGGCTTGAACTTGATGAAGGCAGGGTCGTGCACGTAGAGCGTCAGGCCGCCGAGCACGGCGGCGATGAGCGCGGTGACCAGGTGCACTTTGTGCAATTCGCGCTTCCACAGCCAGTAGATCGCCACCAGCGCGAACAGCGAAACCATCAGCACCGCGGTCGCGATGTAGATGCCGAAGAAATGGTAGGCGCCGAAGAACAGCAGGGCGGGCGCGAGATCGAGCAGAAATTTCATGCGCGGATTATAGCCGCCGCTACAATGCGCGGATGCCCGCCGAGTGGATCGAAGTTCATCCCGACAATCCGCAGCGCCGCCTGCTCGCACAGGTGGCGGTGAAGCTGCGCGCGGGCGCAGTGATCGCCTATCCCACCGATTCCTGCTACGCGCTGGGCTGTCACCTGGGCGACAAAGATGCGGCTGAGCGGCTGCGGCGCATCCGCCTTTTCGACCGGCATCACCAGTTCACGCTGGTGTGCCGCGACCTGTCCGAGATCGCGACCTACGCGCGCGTAGATAACGCGCAGTTCCGCCTGCTCAAGCGGCTGACGCCGGGGCCGTACACTTTTGTGCTGGACGCGACCAAGGAAGTGCCGCGCCGGCTCGCGCACGAGAAACGCAAGACCATCGGCATCCGCGTGCCGGATCACAGCATCGCGCAGGCGCTGCTGGAGACGCTGGGCGAACCGCTGATCAGTTGCACGCTGCAACTGCCCGATGAATCCGAGCCGGTGAGCGACCCGCAGGAGTGGCGCGAGCGCCTGTTGCGCGAGGTGGACGTGGTAGTGGACGGCGGCAACTGCGGCCTGGTGCCGACCACGGTGCTTGATCTGTCGGGCGATGTGCCGCGCCTGGTGCGAGAAGGCAAGGGCGATATTGGCGAGCTGGGTTTATAGGGTCAGGAACAGCCACCCGCTCTATCCGTTTTCGTCAGCCACAAAGTTTAAATATATTGACTTATATTATAAATTATCATTATAAAATAACAGAAGCCTTTACCAAAAATGCAAGAGCGGGTGCGGACACGGTGCTTGCCCGGAGGGCAATGGGTGCGGGAGGTGACCGAAGCCCGCGACCCACGCAGGTCGGCACCTAACCGCCCGCTACCGCACCCGTTTTGCTTCGCAAAAACGCCGTGTCGCGGGCGGGTGCCGACACTAAGACGGGCACCCACCGCCCGCTTCTGCACCCGTTTCGCAGCAAAAATACTGTGTCGCAGGCAGGCCGGAAAACCCAGCAGGTATAATGCCGCATGACACTTGATCCCTCGATGCTGGTCCAGAAAATCGCGGTCTGGGCCATCCCCGTCCTGTTCGCCATCACGCTCCATGAAGTCGCCCACGGCTGGGTCGCGCGGGCGCTCGGCGACCACACGGCGCAGATGCTCGGCCGCCTCAGCCTCAACCCGCTCAAGCACATTGATCCGATGGGCACGGTGGTGGTGCCGCTGCTGATGCTGGTGCTAGGCGGCTTCCTGTTCGGCTGGGCCAAGCCGGTGCCGGTGGCAATGAAAAACCTGCGCAATCCGCGCCGCGATATGGCGCTGGTCGCCATCGCGGGGCCGCTATCGAATCTGGCGATGGCGATCGCCTGGGGGCTGCTGCTGAAGTTCACGCTGACCATGAACACTGAGGAGGGCGTGTGGCTCGGCGTACTGCTGATGTGCCGCGCCGGCATCATCATTAACCTTGTGCTGATGGTGCTGAACCTGATTCCCCTGCCGCCGCTGGACGGCGGTCGCGTGCTCACCGGCCTGCTGCCGGAGAAGCAGGCGCGCGTGCTGGATCGCGTCGAGCCTTACGGCCTGATCATCCTGATCGTACTGATGGTCACGGGATTTCTCGGCCGCATCATGATCGTGCCACTGATGCTCAGCGGCAGCGGCCTGTTGGCGCTGCTCAACATCCAGGGC
>JBOICL010000025.1:0-1800 GCA_050740055.1 Stenotrophobium sp. | reverse complement strand
GTCACGGGCTTCGGGCACCTCCCGCACCCATTGCCCTTCGGGCAAGCACCGTGTCGGTGCCCGCTCTGCCGGTCAGCTGGTTGAATGATGTTTATAAATATCGACTAAATTTAATTATATTGAATTTTTAATAACATCAACCGCACGTCAAATCCGCTTAGCGGGTGACGGTTTAAAGACGCCTGAGCCAGCCCGGAAGATCGCGCACCTGCTCGATCAGCGCGCTGGCACCCGCACGCAACAGGCGCTCGGGGTGATGCACGCCGCAGGTCACACCGAGGCCGGGCATGCCGATGGCGCGCGCCATTTCCATGTCGTATTCGGTGTCGCCAATCATCAGGGCATCGGCAGCCTTGAGGCCCTCCTGCTCGAGCAACTCCTCCAGCATCAGCGGATTCGGCTTGGACGCGGTCTCGTCGGCGCAGCGGCTGGCGCTCACCAAGCGCAGCAGGTCCGCGTGATGGCGCAGCGAACGCTTGAGCCCGGCGCGACTCTTGCCGGTGGCGATAGCGATGCTATGGCCCGTACCATGCAGCTCCCTCAGCGCATCCAGCGCGCCGGCGAACAGCGGCGCCTCGCCCGCGCCTTCGGCCAGCCAGTGCGCGCGGTAGCTGTCCAGCAGCCCGCGCAGATGTTTCAGTTCAATCTCGGGGTAAAGGATCTGCAAGCCTTCATTGAGGCCCAGACCGATCAATTCGCGGATGGACTCGTCACTGCGCGGCGGCAGCTTGAGCGCGACAATCGCGCGCTGCATGGCGCCGACAATCATGGCTGCGGAGTCGGCCAAGGTGCCGTCCCAGTCAAAAATCAGTAGCCGGTATTTCAAGCGCTCAATCGCGCGCAAGGCGCGCTCCTACCTGCCGGGTCCAAGCTTGGTCAGCACCACGCGCAGTTCATCCGGCATCGGCGCATTCACCAGCAGCTTGTCGAAGGCGCCGTCTTTGGGCAGTCCCAGGAAATGGGAGTGCAGGAACATACGCTTCAAGCCCAGCGCCTTGAGGAATTTCTGGCTTTCGCGGTCGCCGTACTTGCCGTCGCCCGCCACCGGATGCCCCAGCGACAGCGCGTGCACGCGAATCTGGTGCGTGCGCCCGGAAAAAATCTGCACCTCGCACAGCGTGGCGTCCTTGTAGAGCGCCTTAGGCGAGAAGCGCGACAGCGAGGGCTTGCCGTCGTCATCGTCGATCTCGACCATGCGCTCGCCGCTTTCCAGCCGGTTGCTGATCAGCGCCGAATCGACATCGCGATCCTCGCCGCGCCAGCGGCCGACCAGCAGCGCGAAATAGCGTTTTTCCGTCAGGCCTTCCTTGAGCGCCTTTTGCGCGCGCAGCAGCGCCGGCCGCGACTTGGCCAGTAGCAGCACACCGCTAGTGTCGCGGTCGAGGCGGTGGCACAGCTCGATGAATTCGTATTTGTTCCATGCGCGGGCGGCTTCGATCACGCCATAGGGCACGCCACTGCCGCCGTGGGCTGCCAGCCCGGCGGGTTTGTTGATGGCGATGTAATGCGCATCTTCGTAAATGATGGACTCGCGCAGCTTGTTGAGCAGCGTATCCGGCGGGCGCACGGCCTCGCCCTTTTCCGCCATGCGCACCGGCGGAATGCGGATCTCCTCGCCCAGCGCCAGCTTGCGTTCAGGCTTGATGCGGCCGCCGTTGACCCGCACCTGGCCGGAGCGCAGGAGCCGGTAAACATGCGATTTCGGCACGCCAGGCATCTGTTTCAGAAGGAAATTGTCGATGCGCTGCCCCTCTTCCTTGGCGGTTACCTTCACGCGACGGACTTCTTGGCGATTCTGTG
>JBOICL010000024.1:0-1246 GCA_050740055.1 Stenotrophobium sp. | reverse complement strand
GCTTTCAACGATGCTTCGCGCCACCTGCGCGCCGGTTTCGGCGCGGCGGAGCTGTCGGTCGATACCGACTGGGCGCGCTGGCGCCTGTCGGGCCTCTGGGCCAGCGGCGAGCGCGATCCTTACGGCGGCACCGCGACCGGTTACGACGCGATCTTCGAGAACCCGGTGTTCGCCGGTGCGGATACCAGTTTCTGGATCCGCCAGAGCGTGCCTTTCATCGGCGGTGGCGGCGTGGCGCTGTCCACGCGCAACGGTGTGCTCAACGATCTGCGCTCCAGCAAGGAGCATGGCCAGAGCAACTTCGACAATCCCGGCACGCAGCTCATCGGCGCAGGCGCGGACTTCGACCTGATGCCGGTGCTGCGCCTGTCCGCCAACGCCAATTACCTGCGCTTCGACAACACCGCCGTGCTGGAAGCGGCGCGCAACCAGGGCGACATCAATCGCGAGATCGGCTACGACCTCTCCGCCGCGCTGATCTGGCGGCCGCTGATGACCCAGAACATCGTGTTGCGCTTGTCCGGTGCATGGCTGGTGCCGGGCGAGGGGTTCAGGCAACTGTTCCCGGACGTGACACCCTATTCCGTTCTCGGCAATCTGATTCTGAGCTACTGACCATGCCAAGACTCCTGCCCGCTGTTTTCGCGTTGTCCGCCACCGCATTCGCGAGCGGTGCAGTGGCGCATGAGGGGCCGGAGGCGGTCGAGCGGCATTACACCGAGGCGCCGCCCGCGCCGCGCACGCAAAGTGCCGCCGATGCGCAGTCCAAGAGCGCCGGCTGCGTGACCTGCCATGCCGCCTCCGATGCCAAAACCATGCACCCGCTTCCTGGCGTGGTGCTCGGCTGCGCCGACTGCCACGGCGGCGATGCTGCTGTGCTCGCGCCGGTTGGCGCCACGCGCGTCGAACTGAACTACATCGCGGCGATGGATAAGGCCCATGTGCTGCCGCGTTTCCCAACACTGTGGCCGGGGTCTGCCAAGCCGAAGGAGAGCTACACCCTGCTCAACCGTGAAGCTCCCGAATTCATCCGCTTCGTCAATCCCGGCGACTATCGCGCTGCGCATGCCGCCTGCGGCGCCTGCCATCTGCCCATCGTCGAGGCGGCCGAGCGCAGCCTGATGAGCACCGCCGCAATGTTCTTCGGCGGCGCCTCGTACAACAACGGCGTGTTGCCATACAAGCGCTACATCCTCGGCGAGTCCTATACCGAGGACGGCCAGCCCGCCGCGATCAAGGGGCCGGT
>JBOICL010000023.1:0-4238 GCA_050740055.1 Stenotrophobium sp. | reverse complement strand
GCCTAAAGACGCGGATGGCGGGCAGTAGCTATTGATCCGGCACTGAGAAGTTTCAGTTCGGGCTGAGCCCGTCGAAGCCCCTTCACCCTTCGACAAGCTCAGGGTGAACGGACTTTAAACTTCATCGGGTCGAATCAATAATTTCACAAAAACCCGTGTCGCGGGCGGGCGACGCAATCAGGCTTGCCAGTTCGCTTGGTGTGCGCACGATGGCATCGGCCTGCCAGGTTTCGATAGCGCCGTTCTCGCCGAGATAGCCCCACTCAACGGCAACGGTTACAAGACCCGCTGCGCGGCCCGCGTCGATGTCGCGCTTGTCGTCGCCGACATAGATGCAGTCAGCGGGTTTGAGTGCGGCTTGCGTGCATGCGAGCAGGATCGCATCCGGCGCGGGCTTGGGCCGCGGCACGTCGTCACCGCTGACCACGCAGGCCGCGCGTGACGACAGATGCAGTTCATCCATCAGCGGCCGTGTCAGCCAGGCCGGCTTGTTGGTGACCACGCCCCAACGGATGCCGCGCTGCTCCAGCAGCGCCAGTAACTCGGCAACGCCGTCGAACAGCACCGATGCGCGGCAAATGTTGGCGCGGTAGTGCCTGAGGAAACTTTCGCTGCGCGCGGGAAAGTCCGCGTGCGCGGGCGCGATGCCCAGCGCCACGCCGAGCAGTCCGCGCGCGCCGGCGGACGCCACCGGCCGATACTGCGCCAGCGGCAAGGGCGGCAGGCCCAATTCGGCACGCACAAGATTCGCCGCGCCGCCGAGGTCGGGTGCGGTGTCAACCAGCGTGCCGTCGAGGTCGAACAGCACGCAATGCAGGGCGAAGTTCATGCCGGCTTCCGGCAGTGCATGAGGTAATTCACGTCCACGTCGTCCGCCAGCGACGCGGATTTGAGCAGCGGGTTGTAGCGCAGGCCCTTCATGCCGATCACGTCCAATGCGGCGGCGCGCGCCCAGCGGTCCAGTTCGGAAGGGCGGATGAACTTGGCGTAGTCGTGCGTGCCGCGCGGGATCAGGTTCAGCACGTATTCCGCGCCGAGGATGGCCAGCGCATAGGCTTTCGGATTGCGGTTGATGGTCGAGAAAATAATATCGCCGCCGGGCTTCACCAGTTGCGCACAGGCGGCGATGGTCTGCTCCGGCTGCGGCACGTGCTCCAGCATCTCCAGGCAGCAGACGAGGTCGAAGGCGCCGGGCATCTGCCGCGCGAGTTCCTCCGCGGCGATGTTCTGGTAGGCGGCCTTGCTGCTGGATTCCAGTCCGTGCCGCTTGGCCACTTCCAGCGAGGCGTCGGCGAGGTCGATGCCGAGAGCCTCCGCGCCCTTCGCCGCGAGTGCCTCGGTAAGGATGCCGCCGCCGCAGCCGACATCGAGGACTTTTTTGCCCTTGAGCCCGTCGGCGCAGCGCTCGATGTAGGTCACGCGCGGCGGATTGATGCTGTGCAGCGGTCCCATCTCGCCGCGAGTATCCCACCAGGTGGCAGCGAGCTTTTCGAAGCGAGCGATTTCTCCGGCATCGACATTCTGTGTTGTCATCATGGCTTGATTTTTTCCTTCCATTCCTGCGCGCGCGCGATGATTGCCGGTTTATCCAGCGTCAGCAGCCGCCGTTCGCGCATCAGCGCGCGTCCGGCGACGAACACGTCCGTGACCTGTCCACGGCTGGCTGCGTACACCAGTTGCGAGAGCACGTTATAGACCGGCTGCGTGCTCGCCGCGTTCAGGTTAACGGCAATGAAATCGGCCGATTTGCCATCCGCGAGCGAGCCGATCTCGCTGTCCCAGCCCAGCGCCTTGGCGCCGGCCAGCGTCGCCATGTGTAGCGCCTGCGGTGCAGAAAGCGCGCGTGCATCGCCGGCCACGCCCTTGGCCAGCAGCGCCGCAGTGCGCATTTCGCCGAGCAGGTCGAGATCGTTGTTGCTGGCTGCGCCGTCGGTGCCGAGCGCGACATTGACGCCCGCCTTGAGCAGCCTGTCCACCGGGCAGAAACCGCTGGCGAGCTTGAGGTTCGACTTGGGGCAGTGCGCGATAGACACGCCAAACTGCGCGGCCTCGGCGATCTCCTCGTCGGAGAGCTGTGTCATGTGTACCGCGATGAAATCCGGGCCCAGCAGTTCCAGTTCTTTCAGCCGCTGCCAGGGGCGTTTGCCGGTTTTGGCCACCGCGTCCGCGACCTCGAAAGCGGTTTCGTGCACGTGCATGTGGATGCCGATGCCCAGTTCGTTGGCGAGTTGGCGCACCTTCAGCAGTGGCGCATCGGAAACGGTATAGGGCGCATGCGGGGCGAACACGGTGCGCACCAGCGGGTTGCCCTGCAAGGCGTCGTGTACGGCGATGCCCTTGTGGATGTATTCATCGGCGTTCTGCGCCCAGGCACTGGGGAAGTCGAGCACGATCAACCCCACCGTAGCGCGCAGACCCGCGGCGGTGGCAACGTCGGCGCTGGCGTCCGGGAAGAAATACATGTCGTTCACGCAGGTCGTGCCGCCGCGGATCATCTCCGCCGCCGCGAGGCGCATGCCGTCCTCACAGAACTGGCGGCTCATGTTTGCGCCCTCGGCCGGCCAGATGTGGTTCTGCAGCCAGTCCATCAGCGGCAGATCGTCCGCGATGCCACGCAACAGGGTCATTGCCGAATGCGCATGCGTGTTGACCAGGCCGGGCATCAGCGCGTGCTGCGGCAGTTCCAGCGTTTCGCGCGCGCTGTAATGGCTGCGCGCCTCGGCGGCGGGCAGCAGCGCGACGATGCGGCCGCCGTCCACCGCCAGCGCGTGCTGCTCCAGCACGGCGCCTGCGGGTTCGACAGGCACGAGCCAGCGCGGAAGTACCAGCAGATCGATGGTCTGCGCCGGAGTCTGCATAGGAGAGTCGTGGGGCGGTTAGAATTCGGGCGCCAATTTTACCTGAGCCTGCCATGAGCAATGCGGTGCAGCCCATCATCTGGGCCGAAAATCACCTGAAACTGCTGGACCAGCGCCTGCTGCCGCATGAGGTGCGCTACCTCGATTGCCGCAGCGCGCAGGCCGTGGCCGATGCGATTCATGGCATGGCGGTGCGCGGCGCGCCGGCCATCGGCATCGCGGCGGCCTATGGGCTGGTCATGGACGTGCGCGCAGATGCGAACAGCTTTGAGCGCGCCGCGCAACTGCTCGCGGCCTCGCGGCCCACGGCGGTGAACCTGCGCTGGGCGCTGGAGCGCATGCGCGGCGTGTGGCAGCGCGACTCGCACGCCGAAGCGCTGCTCGGCGAAGCCCTGAATATTCACGAGGAAGATCTGGCGCAGAACCTGCGCATGGGCGAACTCGGTGCGGCATTGATCGCGGCGGGCTCCAAGGTCCTGACCCACTGCAACACCGGAGCGCTCGCCACCGGCGGCCACGGCACGGCGCTGGGCGTGATCCGTACTGCGCATGCGCAGGGCAAGCTGGTGCTGGTCTACAACACCGAGACGCGGCCCTGGCTGCAAGGCGCTCGCCTCACCGCCTGGGAACTGCAACAGGAACGCATCCCCGCGAAGCTGCTGGCCGATGGCGCGGCTGCGCACCTGATGAGCCGCGAGAAGATCGCCTGGGTGATCGTCGGTGCCGACCGCATCGCCGCCAACGGCGACACCGCCAACAAGATCGGCACCTACGCGCTGGCGGTGGCCGCGCGGCGGCACGGCGTGAAGTTTATGGTGGTCGCGCCCAGCGGCACCTTCGACCTGCGCTGCGCCAGCGGCGCGGATATTCCCATCGAGGAACGCAGCGCGCAGGAACTCACCGAGTTTCGCGGGCAGCCGATAGCGCCCAGCGGTTACGACGCCTGCAACCCGGTGTTCGATGTCACGCCGGCTGAACTGATCGACGCCATCGTCTGTGAGCGCGGGGTGATTCAGCGGCCGGATGTACAGAAAATTTTAACCGTAGTGTGCGACACCGGTGCGTCCCTGCCATGAACACCGGCAACGAATCGAAACTCCTGCGCAGCCGCCGCTTCGCTCCGTTCTTCATCACGCAAACCCTCGGCGCGTTCAATGACAACGTGTTCAAGAATGCGCTGGCGATCTTGGTCACTTTCGGCATAGCCGGAATATCGCCGGATCAGATTAACCTCTACGTCAATCTGGCGGGCGCGTTGTTCATCCTGCCGTTCTTCCTGTTTTCGGCGACCTGCGGACAGCTGGCGGAAAAATTCGAGAAGTCGAAACTCATCCGCCTGACCAAGCTGCTGGAACTGTTTATCGGTGTGCTGGCCGCGGT
>JBOICL010000022.1:0-3562 GCA_050740055.1 Stenotrophobium sp. | reverse complement strand
ACGAGGCTTCGGAATACGGCCTCACGCCCGCGCCGTTTTTGCAGCCGCCCGATCCGGAAGGGCACAAGGGCGCGTTCGATGCCTGGAAGAAAGCTGGCGTGCCGGTGTTCGCCTTCACCATCCAGGGCAGTACGCATTTCGAGTGGTCACTGATCCCGACCCTGCCCACGACCAGCTGGTGTCCGCAGATCGTCAACGGCGAATGCAGCGGCGGCTGGGGCAACGCGATGGCGCAGTACTACACACTGGCCTGGTTCGACCGCTGGCTGAAGAAACCCGGCGAAGCGGGCTACACCGACGCTGACGCGCGCCTGCTCGACGACGCCGGGCCGCAGGGCGCGGCGAAAATGAGCTTCTACGCCCGCTCCGCGCGCAGCTATCCTGCACGCGACGGCACGATGAGAACCTGCGAGGACATCCGCGCCGGTTGCACGGACAGCGCCGTCTCCACCGGCGGCACCTCGGGCGGCGGCGCGATGCCGCTGAACTTACTGTTGATACTGCTCACGGCATCCGTTTTGCGAATGCTGATTGCAGTCCGTTCATCAGTCCGCATCCGCGACTGAAACCCGCATGGAATTCGCCAACGAACTGATTTTCGCCGCTGGCCTGCTGTTCCTGGTCAGCATCCTCGCCACGGTGATCACGCCGCGGCTGGGTGTGCCGCTGTTGCTGGTGTTCATCGTCATCGGCATGCTCGCGGGCCAAGACGGGCCGGGCGGCATCGGCTTCGACGACTACCGTCTGGCCAATCTCGCGGGCACCGCGGCGCTGGTGGTGATCCTGTTCGACGGCGGCATGCGCACCTCGTTCAAGACTTTCCGCGTCGCGCTGCGCCCGGCCTTGAGCCTCGCGACCGTGGGCGTGGCGCTCACCACCGTGATTGTCGGCAGCTTCTGCGCCTGGCTGCTGCACCTGCCGCTCGCAGTCGGCATGCTGCTCGGCGCCATCGTCAGTTCCACCGACGCGGCGGCGGTGTTCTCGCTGCTGCACAACAAGACCACCTCGCTCAACGAGCGCGTGACCGCGGTGCTGGAAATCGAGTCCGGCACCAACGATCCGATGGCGATCTTCCTCACGCTGGGCCTGCTCACCTACCTGGAATCGCAGGGCCAGTTCGGCGCCTCCGGCTTCCTGTGGCTGCTGGCCAAGCAACTGGTCATCGGCGGCGCGCTCGGCATGGGCGGCGGTTGGGCCCTGCAACGGGCGCTCAACCGCCTTGAGCTGAGCGAGTCGCTGTATCCGGTGCTGGCGCTGTTCAGCGGCTTCTTGCTGTTCGGACTGACTTCGCTCATCGGCGGTAGCGGCTTCCTCGCGGTCTATCTCGCGGGCCTGGTCGTCGGCAACCGGCGCGTGCGTGCGCTTGCGAGCATCCGCCGTTTCCACGACGGCATCGCCTGGATGGCGCAGATTGGCATGTTCCTGATCCTCGGCCTGCTGGTCGGCCCGCACCAGCTTCCCGCAGTGGCGGTGCCAAGCCTGCTGATCGCGGGGGTACTGATCCTCGTCGCTAGGCCGCTGTCGGTACTGCTCAGCCTGCTGCCGTTCCGGCTGCCCTGGCGCGAGCAGATGTTCATTTCGTGGGTGGGCCTGCGCGGCTCGGTGCCGATCGTGCTCGCCACCTTTCCGCGCATCGCGGGCGTGGAACACGCGGGGCTGATCTTCAACATCACCTTTTTCATCGTGCTGGTGTCGCTGGTGATCCAGGGCTGGAGCGTGCGGCTGGCGGCGCGCCTGCTGGCGCTGCTGATGCCGCGCACGCACACGCGCATCCACCGCATGGACATCGACCTGCCCGGCCAGCACGGCTACGAGATCGTCAGCTACCGCCTGCCCGAGTCGAGCGCGCATCTCGGCCGCAAGCCCAAGGAACTGCCGGTGCGCGACCATTCGCGCATCATTTCCATCTCGCGCGGCGGACGACTGCTGCCCTACCGCGAATGGAACCTGCTGCAGGCGGGCGACTACATCTCGCTGCTGGCGGCGGATGCCGATCTCGAAAGGCTCGACACGATTTTTCAATCGCGCAAATCCCGCCCCGGCCAGCCGGACGGACAGCGCTACTTCGGCGAATTTGAAATCGCGCCCGGCGCAACCGCGCGCGATCTTGCCGACAGCTACGGCATCAATCTGCCCGCGGGCACGGAAGACTTCAGCATCGCCCAACTCGTGCTGCGCTTCCTGCCCAAGCCCGTGGTGGGCGACCGCCTGCGCCTGGAACATATCGAACTGGTAGTGCGCAAGATGACGGACAACAAACTCAGCGGCATCGGCATCCGTCTGCCGCGCGAATGAACCGGCGCGGGCAGCATTCCCGCCGGTGTTTACAATAGGCGATGCTCCCCATCCTCTCCGCGCGCGATCTGCGCAAACAGTTTTCCAGGGTCGTCGCGGTCGATGGCGTCAGCTTCGACGTGGCCGAGGGCAGTTGCTTCGGCCTGCTCGGCCCCAACGGCGCGGGCAAGAGCACCACAGTGGAAATGCTCGAAGGCATCGCACGGCCGAGTTCCGGTGAAATCCTTTTCCGTGGTGAACCGCTGGGCGCGCGCTATCGCGAGCGCGTCGGCATCCAGTTCCAGACCACAGCCCTGCAGGACTTCCTCACTGTACGCGAAAACCTGCGCTTCTTCCGTTCGCTCTACGCCAAGGGCCGCGACATCGAAGAGCTGATCGAGGTCTGCCATCTCGGCGAGTTCCTCGACCGCGATTCCAGCAAGCTCTCTGGCGGTCAGCGGCAGCGGCTGTTGCTGGCGATCGCGCTGGTGAACGATCCGGAAGTGCTGTTTCTCGACGAACCGACCACCGGCCTCGATCCGCAGGCACGACGCAATTTCTGGGAACTGGTGCGCAGCATCAAGGCGCAGAACAAGACCATCGTGCTGACCACGCATTACATGGAGGAAGCCTACCTGCTCTGCGACGAGATCGCGATCATGGACCACGGCAAGATCATCGCGCGCGGCGCGCCGCAGAAATTGCTGAGCGAGCACTTCAACGACACCGTGCTCGAATTGCCGCAGGCGGCACTCGAAGGCCGCAGGTTTTCGCTGCCAACGATGCGGCGCGGCGACAATGCCGAGATCATGACGCCGGACGTGAACGGCGCGGTGCGCGAGCTGCTCGACGCCGGCGTGTCGATCGCCGAACTCCGGATCAGGTCGCGCACGCTGGAAGACCTATTCCTGCAACTGACCGGCGCGGCGCTGCGCGCATGACACGGAGCCGTGAGCGCATCGCGCGAGCGTGTGGTTTGCCGCATGCGGCAAACGCCGAGGGCAGGATGACCGAGGCCGGGCTGTTGGCGAGGCAGGGAAAGCCGAGCCTACAGCGGGAATGCGCACCTTGCACCGAACACCCGGAACGCTCAGCCATATGCAGGCCTGAGAAGGTGCGCGCATGAAACGTCTCTGGGCCATGACCTGGGCGCGCTCGCTGGAATTCCTGCGCGACCGCTCCGCGCTTAGCTGGAACCTGGTGGTGCCGCTGCTGATGGTGGCGGGCATGGCCTTCATTTTTTCCGGCCCCGGCCAGCCGCTGTTCAAGGTCGCCGTCATCGCTCCGG
>JBOICL010000021.1:0-2278 GCA_050740055.1 Stenotrophobium sp. | reverse complement strand
GCTCGCGGTCAGCGCGGTAGCGGGCATCAGGCACGGATTTTCCGGCGCGCTGCTGGTGGCGGCGGCGATGCTGGTCTTCAGCGCGGCGGCCTTGTGGCGCGAGCCGCCTAAAGACGCGGATGGCGGGCAGTAGCTATTGATCCGGCACTGAGAAGTTTTAGTTTCAGTTCGGGCTGAGCCCGTCGAAGCCCCTTCACCCTTCGACAAGCTCAGGGCGAACGGACTTCAAACTTGATCGGGCCGAATCAATAAAACGACAGTCACCCGCTCTTGCTTGAATCAGTAAATGTTATGTGTATATTTATTGATATATTACAATATTAATAAATATATATTCTCATTCACGTGCAGCGAAACAAAGGGAGCGGGTGCCGCACATCACCACGCGAATCGTTCTCGAAGTAACAAACTTCGCCGCGTCCGGTCTATAGTCCACACATGAAGCGCGCAGCCGTCACCGTTTTCGCCATCCTGGCGATCCTGATGCAGGGCCTGACTCCGGTCTGGGCCGCGGCCGCGCGCGTGCAGGGCGCTGCGCAGATGCAGGCGGCGGACGGCGGCGTGATGCAGAACATGCCCTGTTATGACAGCGGCAAATCCGCGCACGGCGCCTGCTGCCACGATCTGCATTGCGCTTGCGCGAATCCCTGCGGCGTCAGCGGCGCGGCAGTGCCCGCGCAGTCACCGGAACTTGCCGATTACATCGCCGCGCATTTTGAAGCGCTGCAAAACACGCCCTTCGCTTTCCCCGCTCACACGCTGAACCTTCTGCGCCCTCCCATCGCCCCCGCCAGCTAATCCGCAACAGGCCGGCGCCATGCGCCGTGTGTTCTTGTTTCAGATGGGAGCAGGGCCATGCCCTACCGATTTTTTCCACGCCGCGTGCTGTGCGCGCTGGCGATCACTTTTTCGATGCCGGTTTTCGCGCAGGATGCCGGTGCGCCGCTGTCGATGCAGGAGGCGGTGCGCCTCGCGCTGACCGATCAGCCGATGCTGGCCGGCCGCGAGGCGGCTATCGGCGCGAAAGAACAGCAGGCGGTCGCGGACGCGCAGTGGCCCGATCCGAAGCTCACGGTGGGGCTGCAAGACCTGCCGGTGGACACGCCCACGGCCTACAGCGTGCGCGACGACAACTTCACCATGTTCAACGTCGGCATCAGCCAGGACATTCCGCGCGGCGACCAGTTGCGGCTCAAGGGCCGCAGCCGGCAACTCGAAGCCGCCGCGGAGCGCGACGATCTGGCCAACGACCGGCGCAGCATCCGCCGCGATACCGCACTGGCCTGGCTGGATGTTTCCGAGGCCGAGCAGGCGCTGACGCTAACGCGCGAGCTCGCTGACGAATCGGACTTGCAGGTGAAATCGCTGGAGACCGATTACCGCAACGGCCGCGCCTCACAGGCCGACTGGCTGGCGGCGAAGGTCGAGGCCGGACTGGCGCATGACAAGCTGCACGACGGGCAACACCACGTCGAGCGCATGCGGGCGGCGCTGTCGCGCTGGATCGGCGACGACGCGCAACGCCCGCTATCCGGCAATGACGCGCAACTGCCGCCGCCGGCCGATCTGTCTGGCCTGATCGCCGCGGTGGACCGGCATCCGGTCGTCGCCGGCTTGCAAAAGCAGATTGAGGCATCCGAAACCGAGGTGGCGATGGCGCACCAGGCCTACAAGCCGGCGTTCTCCGTCGAAGGCTATTTCGGCTACCGGCCGGCCTACTCCGATTTCGCCGGCGTGCAGGTGTCGATGGACCTGCCGTTCTTCACCCGCAACCGGCAGGACCGCGAACTCTCCGCCGCCCTGCACCAGGCCGACGCCGCCAGCGACCGTAGGCTGGATGCGCTGCGGCAGCTACGCGCGCTGGTGCGGCAGGATTACATCGACTGGCAGCATGACGGGGAAAGACTCGCCGCATTCGACAGCGGCATCATTCCGGATGCGCAACTGCGCATCGCGGCGGCGCGCAGTTCCTACGCCGCCGGCAACGGTAGTTTCGACGCGGCGCTGTCCGCGCGGCGCGGGCTGCTCGATGTGCAACTGCAACGCCTAACGCTCGCCGTGGATGCGGCTCGCGCGCAAGTCCGCCTGCAATATTTCGCCTCGACCGGAGACGCTCCGTGAATAATTCCAATCGCAAATTTGGCAAACTCTTGCTCTGCGTTTTGCTGCTGATTGTCATCGGCCTGGTGACATTTTGGTTCATGCGGCACCGGCATGAATCGGCCCAACCTGTATCTATGTCGGCGGGAAACGCGGCGCGCAAGCCGCTCTACTGGTA
>JBOICL010000020.1:0-14480 GCA_050740055.1 Stenotrophobium sp. | reverse complement strand
GACGCCGACAGCCGCGCCTGCTCGCTGACCGCGCCCCACAGCCGCAGCAGGAAGCGCAGGTCGTTGGCCAGCGCATCGGCGTCGGCGCCGTCGGCGGCGGTGCGCGCGATCACGCCGAATTGCGGCGCCAGTTCGCGCTGCAACTGTTCTAGTATCGCCTTGAGCCGCGCGCGCTCCGCTTCGTCCTCGATGCGCGCCGACACGCCGGTATTTTTCTCATGCGGCAGCAGCACCAGGTAGCGCGAAGGCACCGACAGCAGCGAGGTCAGACGCGCGCCCTTGCTGCCCAGCGGGTCCTTGAGTACCTGCACCAGCACCGTCTGCCCCTCGTGCAGCAACTGCGTGATGGTGCGCGGCGCAGGCGCGGGTACAGGCACGGGTGCGGGCGCCACCGTGGCGGAATCGCCATCCGGCTCGCCGTCCGGCACAGGAACGTAACCGTTGCCGTTCTGCGGTGAAAGCATGTCGGCCACATGCAGGAACGCGGTGCGCTCCAGGCCGATCTCGACGAACGCCGCCTGCATGCCCGGTAGCACGCGCTGCACCGTGCCCTTGTAGATGTTGCCGGTGAGGCCGTGGCGCGACGCGCGCTGCACGTAAATCTCCTGCGCCGCGCCGCTTTCGACCAGGGCGACGCGCGTTTCCTGCGTACCGATATTGACCAGGATTTCAGTGCTCATTTCTCGATCTTATATGCCAGGCGTTATGTTGAATTTCTTGAGCAGTTGCACGGTTTCGTAGAGCGGCAGGCCCACGACGCCACTATAACTGCCGCGAATCGCCTTCACGAATTGCGCACCGATGCCCTGGATGCCGTAGGCGCCCGCCTTGTCGGCCGGCTCACCGCTGTCCCAGTAGCGCGCCGCCGCCTCCGGCGCGATTTCGCCGAAGGACACCGCGGTCACGGACAGCGCGACTTCCTCGCGCCCGCCCTGCACGACCGCCACGGCGGAATAAACCTCGTGTTCACGGTTTGAAAGCGCCGCCAGCATCGCCAGCGCATCGGCGCGGTCGCACGGCTTGCCGAGGATGCGGCCGTCGAGCACGACATCCGTATCCGCGCCGAGCACCGGCAGCGGCGTAGTCGCCAGCGCCTGCGCCGCGCGCGCCTTTTCCAGCGCCAGCCGCCGCGCGTAGTGCGCCGACGTCTCCCCCGGCTGCGCCTGTTCGGGGATGCCGGCAGGCCGCAGCTCGAAATGGTAGTGAAGCTGACGCAGCAGTTCCTGCCGGCGCGGGGATTGCGAAGCGAGCAGGAATTGTGGGGTCATGTGCGCAGTGTAGCGATCCGGCAACTACCGTATCGGCTCGGACAGAATCCACAGACCCGCCGTGGTAAACAGCACCATCAGCAGCAGCATCGGCAACTGGCTGAGCGTGGCCTGGCGGCGCGTGGGGAAAACGCGCAGGGCCTCAACATGCGCCAGGTAGACGCTGACGATGTGGCCGGACACGATCAGCAGCAACTGCGTATCCCACACCGTGGCGGCGTTGGGGATGATGGGCGCGCGCAGCCAGTACAGCGTGCCGAACAGGTTCCAGCCATAGCCGAAAGGGTCAGACACCAAGCTGACGATCTTGCTGCCCTGGCTCAGAATCAGCGTGTAGTAATGCGTGATGTTGTAGACCAGCGCAATCGGCAGCAGGGTGTAGGCGAAGCGCAGCGCCAGTTCCCGCACCGTCAGCGTGCTGCGCGTCACCGCTCGCGCCAGCCGGATGAACAGCAGATACGCGGCGCCGTAAATGAACGGTGAGGCCAGCAGGCACAGCGTCTGCCAGGCCTGAAACCAGGGAATCAGCTTGGGATACACCATCAGCGGGTTGTCGCCGACCCAGGGCTTGAGCCATCCGTAGAAATCGATCCAAAACCAGCGGATCCACGGCACCGTATCGTGCAGGCCGTCGAAGGCGGTGGACGAGAGCATGAACAGCACGAACCACAGTTCGCTGTAATTTTCCGCACGCGTCTCCAGCACACCGGCGAAGGGCCAGCGCACGCGCAGATGGCCGCGCCCGCCGTCAGCGCCGGGGCGATAATCCAGCGGCGCCATCTTCGCCAGCAGGCGCAGGAACACGCCGAAGAATTCACCGTGACGGAACCAGGCGTCCTCGCCCACCCACCACACCGCCAGCAGGTTGATAGCGGTATAGGCCAGCAGGATCACGGCCAGCGAAAACGGCCGGGTGAAGCCGAACAGCTCCAGCCAGATGTAGGCCATATACAGCAGCAGCGCCGGCCAGTAGCCCAGACGCCGCGGGTAAGGGCGGCGCCCGCGGCCATAACCGGGGAACAGGAGTTCCAGCCCGTACGCCAGGCTGCGCCAGGGATTGATCGCGGCGTAGAGATCGCCGATCAGGGCGGTAAGGTAGGCGTAGCCCAGGCAGAACACAATCCAGAACAGGGTCATGTTGATGTTGGTGTAGGCATTGCGCGCGCCGAACAGTCCTGTCAGCACGCACAGCCCCAGCGCCAGCAGGCTGAATGCCCGCAGCACCGGCAGCAGCCGCAGGCGGCGCAGTGCGCGCATCAGGCCGCTGTCGTCCAGGCTTATCCCGCGTGGCTGGGGCCGTGGCGCGGGCGCGGTGACGAACCAGGCGACGATGAGGAACGACAGGGCCAGCGCCACCGTCGCGCCGTATACGTACATCCACAGCGGCACCGGCAGATTGAAGAGCTTGCCGAAGGAGTGCGCACAGGCGGTTCCGGGCAGGGCCAGACCGGCTGCCACGACAGCCGCGACGGCGGGCGGATTTTTACGCTCGCGCGCAATTTTATTCATGGCTTGTGCACGCGGCTGAGGGGAAGGAAGGCGTTTTTACCATACCGGCCGTTGCCGCCGGTACCGTAAAGTAACACCCGAATCTGGCCGGGGTACGGGCCGGCCATCCAGGGGAATCAAATGCGTCATTCGGGGTTTGTGCTTACTGCGCTGAGCGCAGCTTTACTGCTTGCGGGCTGCGGCCAGTCCAGCGCTCCGGCCATCAGCAACAACGGTACCGGCAACGGCGTGCTGCCGCCGGGCGCCGGGCCGCAAACCCGCTACGACCTAGCCCAAGGCTGCTATGCGTTGAAATCCATTCCGCTCAACAGCTACGCCGTGAAAGACGGCAGCGGCGCTTATGCGGCGACGGCGCCGAATGCCGCGGGCGGCGAAGCCTTCTTCATGAAGCCGACGGCGCTGGGCAAATACATGTTCTATGCCCGTGACCAGTCCTACCTTGTCGCCAACGGCAGCAGTGCCGGCAGCGCCACCACGCCCGGCGAACCCGCCGACTGGACCGTGGATACCGCCGACGGCGGCAAGAACTTCACCGTGTTTTCCGCATCCGCCAACAAGGCCCTGGCGGCCGATCCTGCCACCGGCAAGCTGATCCTCGCCGACGCGTCCAGCGCCGGCAGCGCGGCGCAGTTCGGTTTCGATGCGGCCACGGGTTGCACCGACTATCCCGAAGCTCAGCTCAACACCACCGGCGCCACCTTTAAGGGCCGCGGTGTGGATCAGCCGGTGCTCGGTTTTGCCGATGTGCACAATCACCTCAGCGCGACCAATTTTCTCGGCGGCGCGCATTACGGCAAACCATTCAGCCCCTACGGCATCACCGATGATCTGAAGAACTGCTCTGCAATCCACGGACCCAACGGCCTGCTGGATGTCATCGGCAATTTCGAGGCCTACGGCACGCCGGTGCAGGAACACGACACCGTCGGCTGGCCGACTTTCAACAGCTGGCCGGCGGCGCAATCGCTGATGCACGAGGGCACCTATTACAAGTGGGTCGAGCGCGCCTGGATGGCGGGTCTGCGCCTGATGGTCAGCAATACCGTAGAAAACCAGACCCTGTGCAACCTGGAATCGAAGGTGCAGGGGCACCTCAACCAGAATTGCAACGAGATGGACAGCGCGGCCTCGCAGGTGCAGTTCCTGCACGACATGCAGGACTACATCGACGCTCAGGAAGGAGGCCCCGGCAAGGGCTGGTTCCGCCTAGTCACCAGCCCGCAGCAGGCGCGCCAGGTCATCAACGACGGCAAGCTGGCGGTGGTGACGGGCATCGAAATCTCGCACCTGTTCAACTGCAACGTGACCCAACCGCTGGGTGTCGCCGAAACAGACGGTTGCAGCAAGGCCGATGTCGACGCGCAGCTCGATCGTCTCTATAACCTCGGCGTGCGCGAAATGTTCACGCTGCATGAGTTCGACAATGCCTTCGGCGGCAACGGAATTTTCAACGGTAATATCCTCAACGTCGGCAACTTCGTGGATACCGGCAGCTTCTGGAAGACCCACGACTGCCCGGTCGAGAAGAACGGCTATTTCTACAGCCCCGGCTCGGTGATGACCACGTCCGACCCGACCGGCGTCACCGACCCGATCACCAGCGCCCTGCTCGGACTGGTTGGCGTTACCGGCATCGGCCTGCCGGTATATCCGAGCGTCGCGCAATGCAATTCGCGCGGGCTAACCGACCTCGGCCGTTACGCCATCCAGGAGATGATGAAGAAGAAAATCGTCCTGGACATCGATCACATGTCGCTGCAGATCAAGGGCGATCTCCTCGATATCGCCGAGCAGCAGACCCCGGTCTACCCGGTGATCTCCGCGCACGGCGGCCACGGCGGCATCAGCATGGACCAGGCGCACCGCATCATCGACGACGGCGGACTGATCTATCCGATGCACAACAACGGCACGGTCTGGATCTCCGAACTCAACAAGCTAAAGCCCTTGCGCAATCCCAAATATCCTTTCGCCATGGGCTACGGCGACGACACCAACGGGCTGGCGATTCAGGCCGGTCCGCGCGGCGCCGGCAGCACGCCGATCAGCTATCCGTTCACGCTGTTCCAAGGGCCGGACTGGGGGCCGCAGTTCAACGGTATCCAGCCGGTCAGCTTTGATCGTGAAGTCACCGGAAAACGCACGTTTGACGACAACGCCGAAGGCAACGCCCATTACGGCCTCAAGGCCGACTGGGTGGAAGAAGTACGCCTCGAAGCGATCAGCGACGCCAAGAAGACCAACGCTGCTCACCCCGATCAGCCGCAGATCGACCCCGATCAGGAAGCCCGCGATGCCCTGGGCACGCTGTACAACTCCGCCGAGGGGTATCTGGAAATGTGGGAGCGCACACTCAACCGCTGAGTCATGCCCGGCATCGGAATCCCGCTGCGGCGGGATTTCTGATTTCTGATGCCGCGATTTTTGTCCCGCATACAGAGTGGAGTGCGGACAGCCGCTCAGGCGCGGTGATAGGGATGATTCACGAGCAGACTGTGCGCACGGAACAACTGCTCGGCAACAAGGACGCGCACCAGTGCATGCGGCAGCGTGAGTTTCGATAGCGCCCACTTGCGGTCGGCGCGCGCGAGCACTTCGGGCGCGTGACCGTCCGGGCCGCCCACCAGCAGGCAGACATCGCGGCCCATCTGCATCCATGTTTTCAGCGCATCGCTCCAGCCAACGCTGGACAGCATTTCGCCGCGCTCATCCAGCGCGATCACATGGCTGTCGCGCGGCAGTGTTTTTATGGCCTTGAGGATTTTCTCGCCCTCGGCCTGCTTCGCGCGGGCGATGTCGGCGTTCTTGCCGCGCTGGCCCGGCGCGATCTCGACCAAGTGCAGACCGCACTCGTGCGGCAGGCGGGCGGCATAATCAGAAAAGGCAGTCTCCACCCAGCCCGGCATGCGCGTGCCGACGGCAATCAGGTGGATGCGCACACGTCTGCCTTAGCGGGCGGGTTTCTTCTTGGCGGCGGTTTTTTTGCCGGCGTATTTCTTCGCTACCGGCTTCTTCGCAGCGGGCTTGCCCACCGTGGCGTTTTTGCGCGGCTTGGCGTAGGCGGACTTGTTGTTGGATTTCAGGGAGGACTTGCCCGCCTTGCTTTTCGCCGCCTTGGCCTTGCCGCCCTTGCCGCTCTTGGCCTTACGCGGTTTGGGCGGCTGCGGCGTCGGTCCGTATTCGACCGGCGCCACATCCCAGAGCTTTTCGAGCTGATAGAACGCGCGCGCCTGCGCCTGCATCACATGCACGACGACGCTGCCCAGGTCCACCAGCACCCATTCGCCCATGTCGAGGCCTTCGATCCCTGATGGGCGGTTGCCGGACTCCTTCGCCGACTTGATCACGCTGTCGGCCAGGGATTTGACATGGCGGCTGGAAGTGCCGGTGCAGATGATCATGGTGTCGGTGATGGTGGTGAGCTTCATCACGTCGAGCACCTTAATTTCCTGCCCCTTCACATCTTCCAGGGCGGCAACGGCGAGCTTGGCCAGCGTGGGAACCTTAGTGAGTCGTGGCATCTTCGTCCTGGGTCAGGGCCGCGATATCCGCGGCGGTCATATGGTTGAGTATGGCATCCGGCAGCAGGCCGCGCACGGACTGCCGGGCCTTGAGCAGGCGGCGGATGCGGGTGGAGGAAATATCCAGCAGCGGCAGGTCGAGCCGCAGCCAGCGGCCGGCGGGCGTGTCGAGCAGATCGCCGCTGCGGGCCGATTGGCGACCCGCCAATTCCGCCGCGCTGTCCGGCACAGGCTCCAGCCGCGAGCCGGCGCGGGAAATCACCGAGATGTGGGCGAGATCGAGAATTTCGCGCCAGCGGTGCCAGGTATGCAGATGCGCGAAAGCATCAGCACCCATCAGCAGCACCAGCGGCGCCTTGGCGAACTGCTGGCGTAATTCAGTGAGCGTATCCACGGTGAAGGACGGCCCGCCGCGCAGCAGTTCGCGGTCGTCGGCGATCAATCCCTTCTCACGGCGCAGCGCCAGCTTGATCCATTCCAGCCGCCGCTGTGGACTGACATGGGAATCGCGCCGATGCGGCGCCTGCGCGGTGGGAATCAGACGAACCTCGGTGAGTTGCAGGCGTTCACGCGCCTCGATGGCGGCGCGCAGATGACCGTTGTGAAAAGGAGCGAAGGCGCCGCCGAAGATGCCGATGGCTTTCATACGCGAGACGGAAAACGGGAGACGGGAGACGTAAAGCAGGCAAGCCACAGATTTGGCCTCTCCCGTCTCCCGTCTCTCGCCTCTCGTCTAAGCTTCACCGCACATGTCCGTCGCCGAACACGATCCACTTCACGGTGGTCAGTCCTTCCAGCCCCACCGGGCCGCGCGCGTGGAACTTGTCGGTGCTGATGCCGATTTCCGCGCCGAGGCCGTATTCATAACCGTCCGCGAAACGCGTGGAGGCGTTGACCATCACCGAGCTGGAATCGACTTCGCGCAGGAACTTGCGCGTGCGCGTGAGATTCTCGGTGACGATGGCGTCGGTGTGCGCGGAGCCGTAGAGCGTGATGTGATCGATCGCCGCCTCGACGCCGTCCACCACGCGGATGGCGAGGATCGGCGCGAGATATTCCGTGCGCCAGTCTTCCTCCGTGGCGGGCCGGATGTCCGCCAGAATCTTGCGCGTGCGCTCGCAGCCGCGCAGCTCCACGCCGGCTTCGCGATAGATTTCGCCAAGCTTGGGCAGCACCTTGGCGGCGATGTCCTTGTCAACCAGCAGGGTTTCCATGGTGTTGCAGGTGCCGTAGCGCTGGGTCTTGGCGTTGACCGCGACGGCGATGGCCTTGTCGATATCGGCCTGACCGTCGATATACACGTGGCAGATGCCGTCCAGGTGCTTGATCACCGGCACGCGCGCGGCCGCGCTCACCGCGGCGACCAAGCCCTTGCCGCCACGCGGGATGATCACATCCACGAATTGGGGCATGGCCACCAGCTCGGTCACGGTGCGGCGGTCGGTGATATCCAGCACCTGCACCGCCTCTTCCGGCAGGCCGGCAGCGGTCAGCGCGCGCGCGATGCAGCGCGCGATCGCCAGGTTGGAATTCACCGCCTCGGAACCGCCGCGCAGGATCGCAGCGTTGCCGGACTTGAGGCATAGCGCGGCGGCGTCGGCGGTGACGTTCGGCCGCGACTCGTAAATGATGCCGACCACGCCCAGCGGCACGCGCATCTTGCCGACCTGGATGCCGGAGGGACGCAGCTTGAGATCGTCGATCTCGCCGACCGGATCGGGCAGGTTGGCGACCTGCTTGACGCCGTCGGCCATCGCCGCGATGCGGTCCTCGTTCAGCTCCAGCCGGTCGAGCATCGCGGCATCAAGCTTGGCGGTGCGGCCGGCGCGCATGTCCTGCGCATTGGCATCGAGAATGCCGCGGGATTCCTCCACCAGTATCTGCGCCAGCGCGAACAGGCAGGCATTCTTGGTGCCGGTGTCGGCCTTGGCCATCTCGCGCGCGGCGAGGCGGGCTTTCTGGCCCTTGCCGCGCATGTAGGCGGCGATCGCCTGATCGTCCAGCTTGGACTTGGAATTTTTACCGGGAGTGGGACTCATGGGGGATCTACGTTTGGATTTTGCGCGTCGCGGCGCCGCTGGCCGCCAGCGCCAATGTTAGCAATTCTTCCCAGGCCTGTTCCTTGCCGTTGGTCGATTTGGCCGCCGAGTCGATCAACGCGCAGCGGCGCAGCCAGCCGTAAATCTGCGGCAGGCGCGTGCGCGGCAGCGCGCGCAGCAGCCCCGCCTGCCGCAACCTGGGTACGCGCGCCATCTCGCAGGCACGGGCGGCGTCGCCGCTCTGCGCGTAAAACACCTGCGCCTGCGCCCACTGGCGCAGGCTCCACAGCAGCGCGCCGAGGATTTCCATTACCTCCACGCCCTCCTCGCGCATGCGGCCTAGGCTGCGCACCGCGCCCGCTGCGTCGCCGCAGAGGATGCGGTCGTTGAGGTCGAAGGCTTCATAGCGCGCGCTGTCGGCGACAGCCTGCGCAAGCTGTTCTGCGCTCACAAGGCCCTGCGGGAACAGCAGCTTGAGCTTGGCGATGTCCTGCGCGGCGGCCAGCAGGTTGCCCTCGGTGCGTGCCGCCAGCTCGCGCACGGCGTCGGCGTCCAGTTCCAGCCCGGCGGCCCTGGCGCGCTCGGCGATCCAGCCCGGCAGTTCCGGCGGCTTCACCGGCCAGGCGTAGATGCTGGCGCCCGCCTGCTCCAGCGCCAGAAACCAGGACGCACTTTTCTGGCGGTAATCCAGCGCGCCGCAGATGACGATCAGCAGTGTGTCCGGCTGTGGTTGCGCAGCGAGTTTCTGCAGGACTTTCCTGCCCGGCTCGTCCGGCGTGCCGGACAGGTTCAGTTCGACGATACGCCGCGCGGCGAACAGCGACAGGCTGGCGCAGACCTCCGCCAGCCGCTGCCAGTCGAAGTAACGGTCGGCGTCGAGCACCTCGCGCTCGCTGTAGCCGTCCTTACGCGCGCGCGCGCGGATGGCGTCCAGCGTTTCCTGGATCAGAAGAGGTTCCTCGCCCGCGACCACGTAGAGCGGCGCGAGGCCGCGCGCAAGGTGGGAAGCAAGCTGGCTGGTTTTGAGTTGCACTCGATGGGTTCTCCCCTCCCCGTCTTGCGCGGAGGGACTGGATGGCGACGCCCCCATTTTAGCGGCAAGGCTTAAAATAGCGGCATGGAACGCGAATATTCTCCTGCCGACCGCCTGCTGATACGCCTGCATCGGGGGCTTTCCCGTTTCGCGGCGCCGCCAGTGCGCGAGCACCGGAGTCCGGCTGCGCGGGGAGCAGAGCCTGAGCCGGAAATGGACGAGGCCGCGCGCCGCCACGCGGCCGGCCTGATGCGCGTGAACCACGCGGGCGAAGTCGCCGCGCAGGCTCTGTACCAGGGCCAGGCGCTAACCGCGCGCAATCCGCAGGTGCGCCAGCAACTGCTGGGCGCCGCGCGCGAAGAGCAGGATCATCTGCGCTGGTGCGAGCAACGCCTCGCGGAGCTGGGCGACGGGCCGAGCAAGCTGCGGCCGCTGTGGTACGCCGGCTCCTTCGCGATCGGCGCGGCGGCGGGCCTGGCAGGCGACCGTTGGAGCCTGGGCTTCGTCGCGGAAACCGAGAAGCAGGTGTCGGAACATCTCGGCGATCACCTGCAAGCCCTGCCGGAGCAAGATCACAAGAGCCGCGACATCATCGCCGCCATGCGCGCCGACGAACTGCGCCACGGCCACGAAGCGGTGGAAGCCGGCGGCCGCCCGCTGCCGCGGCCGGTGCGCGAGCTGATGAAGCGCGTGGCGAAGCTGATGAAGTTCGGCGCCTACCGGCTCTGATTCCAGCCGGTGCGGGCCGGCCGCATCATTCCTTTTTCTTGCCGGCGTCGATTCGCTTCGCGATGATTTTTGCGAGGTCATCGGCGGCGCCGGCCGCTGCGTACAGCAGCGCATGATCGTCATTCTCGGTGCGCTTGTAGTTTTCTTCGGCCTGAGCGGTAAATATTTTTTCGCTGTCGTTCCTGTCGGTCATCCTGATACCGACCGCAAAATCCGCCTGGTCGGCTTGCCAAAACAACAGCCTGAAATGCGTATCCGCCGCACCGGGATGGATGCGCGTGATGTCACCATCGACGACGTAGCGCACGCCCTCGTCCGGAAACTGCTCCGGCGCCACCAGGGCGCGCACGCCGCGCTGCTGCAACGCACCGGCCAGGTATTCGGCGAACTGCCGTCCGAAGTCGGTATCGCCCTGATATTCCTTGCCCGCTTTATCCGTGGGGAAACGGTGGATCACGACTTCCGGCGTGTCGCCGATCACCAGCGGCAGGTATTTTTGCGGCGTCGCCGCGCAGCCCGGCAGCAGGAGCGCGGCGGCCAGCGCAAGAGCGTAACGCGGGCCAAACCCGGGCCGGCGCTTCAAAGCGTCTGGCTTCATCGTTTTCACATTCACCTTCATCGCATCCTGTCTGTTTTCCTGCGGCAATCTTCTCCATAAACATCGCCGCGCACAAATCCGCGCGCTGTCAGCGGGTGCCATGGCCATCGGAACTGCGGGTAGATTAGTCTCGATCACACAGCGCCGGTTCACCGCGGCGCTGACCACCCGCTCTCTGTGTTTTCTGGATGCAGATTGTTTTTATATATTGATAATATAAAATATTAGTAATCAATAAATAACAAGCCTCGGTCAGGTTTACAGCAGAGCGGGTGCGGGTGCCTGTCCCAGAACAGCCGCCACAAAAAACCCCGCATCACTGCGGGGTTTGCTTTGACGCTCTTCAAGGCAGCGGCATTACTCCTCACCGCCCTCGGTCGAGGCTTCGTCGCCACCTTCTTCGGCGTCATCCGCGGCACCGGCATTGGCGCGGACCAAGTGATCCGCACCGCTGGCGTCGAAGCTGCCGGCCGCGCCGAGCGCGGCTTTCTGCAGGTCCGCGAGCAGGCTGCCGCCGCGGTTCTTGCGGCGCTGCTCGTGGTAGGCGAGGCCCGTGCCCGCGGGAATCAGGCGGCCGACGATGACGTTTTCCTTGAGGCCGCGCAGTTCGTCGCGGGAGCCGCGCACGGAGGCTTCTGTGAGCACGCGCGTGGTTTCCTGGAACGAGGCCGCGGAGATAAACGACTCCGTGGACAGCGAGGCCTTGGTGATGCCCAGCAGCTGGCGGTGGTAGTTGGCGGCGCGGTGATCCTTGCCGAGCATCTTCTTGTTCTCGGCGAGAACCTGGAAGATTTCGACCTGCTCGCCCTGCAGGAAGCGCGTGTCGCCGGCCTCGGCGATCTCCACCTTGCGCAGCATCTGGCGGATGATCACTTCGATATGCTTGTCGTTGATGCGCACGCCCTGCAGGCGGTACACGTCCTGGATTTCCTTGACCAGATGGTTGGCCAGCGCGGTGACACCCTGCAGGCGCAGGATGTCGTGCGGACTCGGCTCGCCGTCGGAAATGACTTCGCCCTTCTCCACGGATTCGCCTTCGAACACGCGGATGTCCACCCACTTCGGCACCAGGATTTCGGCTTCCTCGCCGTCGGCCTGGACGATCTTGATGCGCTGCTTGCCCTTGGTCGCGGTGCCAAACTTGATGGTGCCGGAGGTCTCGGCGAGCACCGCCGGTTCCTTGGGCTTGCGCGCCTCGAACAAGTCGGCCACGCGCGGCAGACCGCCGGTGATGTCGCGGGTCTTGGAAGACTCCTGCGGGATGCGCGCGATGATGCCGCCGACCTTCACTTCGTCGCCGTCTTCGACGCCGATGATGGCTTTCGGCGGCAGCGTGTAGCTGGCCGGGATGTCGGTGCCGGGGAAGGTCAGCTGCCTGCCCTTGGCATCGACCAGCATCAGCAGCGGACGCAGGTCCTTGCCGGCGGAGCCGCGCGTCTTAGGCTCGGTCACCACCAGCATGTTCATGCCGGTGAGCGGGTCGGATTCGCGGTTGACGGTGAGGCCTTCCTCGAAGTCCTGGAACTTCACGAAGCCGGCCAGCTCGGTGACGATCGGGTGCGTATGCGGATCCCACTTGGCCATGCGCTGGCCGGGTTTCAGCTCGTCGCCGTCCTTGACCATGATGGTGGCGCCGTAGGGGATCTTGTAGCGCTCGCGTTCGCGGCCGTTGGCGTCGATCACGCCGATTTCGCCGGAGCGCGACACCGCGACCAGATTCTTTTCGCTGTTGGTGACGGTCTTGAGGTTGTGCACGCGCGCAGTACCAGCGGCACGCACGTCCACGCCATCCGCCGACGCCGCACGTGAGGCCGCGCCGCCGACGTGGAAGGTGCGCATGGTCAGCTGCGTGCCCGGCTCGCCGATCGACTGCGCGGCGATGACGCCGACCGCTTCGCCGATGTTGACCAGGTGGCCGCGCGCGAGGTCGCGGCCGTAGCACTTGCCGCAGACGCCGAAGGGCAGTTCGCAGGTGATCGCGGAGCGCACCCAGATTTCATCGACGCTGTTCTTTTCCAGCTCATCGACGAGATATTCGTCGAGCAGCACGCCGGATTCGATGATGACCTCGTCGGTACCGGGCTTGCACACGTCACGCAGCACGGTGCGGCCGAGCACGCGGTCACGCAGCGGTTCGAGCACGTCGCCGCCTTCCACGATCGGCATCATCTGCAGGCCGTGTTCGGTGCCGCAATCCTGCGCCGTCACCACCACGTCCTGCGCCACGTCCACCAGACGGCGCGTGAGGTAGCCGGAGTTGGCGGTCTTCAGCGCGGTATCGGCCAGACCCTTGCGAGCGCCGTGCGTCGAGATGAAGTACTGCAGGACGTTCAGACCTTCGCGGAAGTTCGCGGTGATCGGCGTCTCGATGATCGAGCCGTCGGGCTTGGCCATCAGGCCGCGCATGCCGGCGAGCTGGCGAATCTGCGCCTGCGAACCGCGCGCGCCGGAATCGGCCATCATGAACACGGAGTTGAAGGACGGCTGGCGCACCTCCTTGCCTTCCCTGGTCTTCACCGCCTCGGTGCCGATGCGCGTCATCATCGCCTTGGAAACGTCGTCGTTGGCGCGCGACCAGATGTCCACCACGCGGTTGTAGCGTTCGCCCTGCGTAGTCAGACCGGAGCTGTACTCCTCGTCGATTTCCTTGACCTTGACTTCGGCGGCTTCGAGGATGGTCTTCTTCTCGTCCGGCACGATGATGTCGTCGAGACAGAACGAGATGCCGGCCTTGGTCGACATGCGGAAGCCGGTGTACATCAACTGGTCGGCAAACACCACGGTTTCCTTGGTGCCGGCCTTGCGATAAACATGGTTGATGACGCGGCTGACTTCCTTCTTGGTCAGCGTCTTGTTGATGCGCTTGAACTGGATGCCGACGGGCAGGATTTCCGACAGCAGCGCACGGCCCGTGGTGGTCTCGACGCGCTTGAAGATTTCCTTGCCTGCGTCGTCGTAGTCGCGCAGGCGCACGGTGATCCTGGCCTGCAGGCCGAGCTGGCCGGACTCATAGGCGCGGTGCACTTCGGCAACGTTGCTGAACACCATGCCCTCGCCCGGCGCATTGACGCGCTCGCGGCTCATCCAGTACAGACCGAGCACGACGTCCTGCGACGGCACGATGATCGGATCGCCGGAGGCCGGCGACAGGATGTTGTTGGACGCCATCATCAGCACGCGCGCTTCGACCTGCGCTTCCAGCGACAGCGGCACGTGCACGGCCATCTGGTCGCCGTCGAAGTCGGCGTTGAACGCGGTGCAGACCAGCGGATGCAGGTTGATCGCCTTGCCTTCGATCAGCATCGGCTCGAACGCCTGGATGCCGAGGCGGTGCAGCGTAGGCGCACGGTTGAGCAGCACCGGATGTTCTTTGATGCACTCTTCCAGCGCGTCCCAGACCGCGGCTTCCTCGCGCTCGACCATTTTCTTGGCGGCCTTGATCGTGGTCGCCAGACCGTTGCGTTGCAGCTTGGAGAACACGAAAGGCTTGAACAGTTCCAACGCCATCTTCTTGGGCAGGCCGCACTGGTGCAGCTTCAGCGTCGGACCGACCACGATGACCGAGCGGCCGGAGTAATCGACGCGCTTGCCCAGCAGATTCTGGCGGAAGCGGCCCTGCTTGCCCTTGATCATGTCGGACAGCGATTTCAGCGGACGCTTGTTGGTGCCGGTGATGGCGCGGCCGCGGCGGCCGTTGTCGATCAGCGCGTCGACGGCTTCCTGGAGCATCCGCTTTTCGTTCTTGATGATGATTTCGGGCGCGTTGAGTTCGAGCAGCCGCTT
>JBOICL010000019.1:0-14115 GCA_050740055.1 Stenotrophobium sp. | reverse complement strand
GCGGACGTGCGCTGGGCAGTTCGGAGAACTTCTCCATCATCTACAAGCTGGCCGACAAGCTCGGCGCTGGCGTCGGCGCTTCGCGCGCAGCGGTGGATTCCGGCTACGTGCCCAACGACATGCAGGTGGGCCAGACCGGCAAGATCATCGCGCCGGAACTGTATTTCGCCATCGGCATTTCCGGTGCCATCCAGCATCTGGCCGGCATCAAGGACGCGCGCACCATCGTTGCCATCAACAAGGATGCGGAAGCGCCGATCTTTGAAGTGGCGGACTATGGCTTGGTCGGCGACCTGTTCCAGATCGTGCCGGAGCTGGAAAGCAAGCTATAACACCATGCGTTGTCAGTAGTTTCAGGAAAAGGCCGCGTGAGATCGCGGCCTTTTCCATTTCCGATACTGGGTAAAGGGGATTGTTCATGACTTATCAGTCCGTGTTTAGAGGGGCTCTTTTTGTAGGCCAGACCATCGTTGTGACTGGCGGCGGCTCAGGCATCGGCCGCTGCACGGCGCATGAACTCGCCAGTCTCGGTGCAAAAGTCATCATTACCGGCCGCAAGCAGGAGAAGCTCGACAAGGTGCTGGCCGAGATCTACGAGGACGGCGGTTCGGCGCTCAGTTACGCCTTCGATATTCGCGATGAAGACGCGGTGAAAGCGGCGGTGAAGCAGATGCTGGCCGAGCACGGCCCGATACACGGGCTGGTCAACAACGCGGGCGGCCAATATCCGTCGCCGCTGGCGCTGATCAACAAGAAGGGTTGGGAAGCGGTGGTGACGAACAATCTTACCGGCGGCTTCCTGATGGCACGCGAAGTGTTTACGCAGTGCATGAAGAAAAACGGCGGTGCCATCGTCAACATGCTCGCGGACATGTGGGGGGGCATGCCCGGCATGGGACACAGCGGCGCGGCGCGGGCGGGCATGCTCAATTTTACCGAAACGGCTTCAGTCGAATGGGCGTCTTCTGGTGTGCGCGTGAACGCGGTGGCGCCGGGCTGGGTGGCGTCGTCGGGCATGGATCATTACGACCCTGTGTTCGCCAAAGAGGTGATTCCCAAACTCAAGCACGCAGTGCCGCTCAAGCGCTTGGCGGAAGAAGCGGAGGTGAGCGCGGCGATTGTGTTCCTGCTTTCGGAAGGCGCGGCGTTCATCAGCGGTTCGTGCATCAACATCGACGGTGCGGCGTCGCGCAATTCGCGCGTATTTCCGCTGCTGGATCACGACAAGTCAAAACCCTTCCGGGGATTCCATCGCGCCTACCGTCCGAAGGCGGTAAAGGATTGATGGGTATTCCGCACATCATTGAAAGCCGCGCGAGTCACAAGCCGGTAATAAGACTTGTTGAAAATGTGCTTGTTTGCTATAATTAGCTGTCGTCACTTAAATTGACAGTCGAATTGGATAAATCTTCTGCGATCGAGTCATCGAATGTTGGGCGGGTAGTTCCGGCATCAGGTTTTGCCGAGCACATCGCTCATTTGGCTCGTGAGCATCACGTTTCCTACACAAGAGTCCCGACCGACAACCTTGCTACCGTTATCACAAGGTTGTCTGACGACGACGTCGAGCTAGATGGCACCCAGTTACTGCTTGTCGCACTAGGCCGTGCAGGGGTGTTGGACCGCAAGAGCGTTGTTTCCCTGCACGTCCGATATCTTAGAGAGAAACTTGGTGTTCGACCCGTTTAAAGATTTCGAGACTGCCGGCTACCTTCGTAATGTTGAGAAGGAAAAAGATCCCACGATCATCAAGATGGCGGAGCACGAAGCGTTCACTAGCAATTTACCGAAAGCAATTGACTATTTATCCAGCAAAGCGGTCGTCGCTTATGAGGATTTCCTCGAAGTCCATCGTATTTTGTTTTCTGACTTCTATCCGTGGGCCGGACAAGACCGAGCGAAAATTGCGCCAAATTTAGGGATATCAAAAGCTGGGACTCTCTTCTGTCATCCAGCAGATATCCGACGAGCGGTAGACGAAGGGCTCCGCCTAGCTCAGGCTGCTGGGAAAATGTCAGAGGCCCCAGGGAAAATCATGGGCCTATTCGCATATGGTCATCCGTTTTTGGATGGCAATGGGCGGACGATGCTCGTTGTCCATGTCGAGTTGGCGCATCGCGCTGGATACTCAATCGCTTGGCATAGCGTGGACAAAGCCACGTACCTTAAATCTCTTGCAGAGGAGATATCGCACCCGGATCGCGGCGTTTTGGATGTGTACTTACTGCAATTCAAAACCGGGCTTGTTGAACGCGCGGCGTCCCGCAAGTCAGTTCTCTCAGTTAAAGGCCTCGATGGCTTAGATGAGAATAATCAGGTTGACGGCGACCTATTATCCAACAAAACACTGGCTGAAAAATATCGTAAGTTTGACGAACAGCGAGGATATACTTACGCCACTGAAGACGAACAAATTGTGTGCAGCAAGTGCAATCTCGTCCCGTGTGTATGCGGAGGCGGTGGGCCACCGCCATCTGAGATGAAATACGGATAACCCAAGCCGGTCGTCCCTAAGAGCTGAAGTAAATCAAATCCTTGTAATTCAGCGGCGCCTTCGCCAATCCTAACCGCATCGCCGGCGTCTGTTTTTGGCCCTCCGCGAGCCAGATGTAATTGTGGCAAGCCCGGTAGATCGTCATAAGCTTTTGCAGCTGCCCTGGCCGATACGCCGAATACCCACTCCACACCCTGCCGCGGTTGGCGTGCGAGCCAATCGGACGTTCCAGCATGGAAGACCGTCGGCGGATCTGGTTAAACCAGGAATCAACCCCGTGCAGGCTAGCCTTGTTGTACAGCCAGGACCGATGATCCAGATCGTAATCCCCGCGATCGGTGAGATAGCACATCGCTTTTTCAGGCTCAGACATCGACGGCAGCGGGTGAACCACCCATCGGTCCTTCCAGGGCCCCATCGTTTGAGCATGGGCGATACGATCGCGCAGGAGCAGCAGCTTGACCTGCTCCTCGGTTAGCGTTGGATGCCCCTCCGCCACATCCCTGAACGCCTTAGCGGCTGCTTTCATCGCCTTGCGTTTCTCGTCCACCGTCAGCCGCGCGTTGATGCTCACATAGAAAGCATCTACCTCACCGCGCTTGATGCGATCCGCGAATGAACCCAGGCAGGCCGCCCGCATTCCAGAGTCCTGGTCGACGAAACATCGGACCTTTTCGACTTGGCCCACCATCCGCTGCAGGCGCTGAAAGTGCCCGTACAGCGTGTACTCCGCGTGCACCAGCATCCCCTCGACCGGGAGACGTTCTTCCAGACTAACGCGCTCTGTGGATTCCACATCGGCTCGGCCTTGCGAATCTTGGTAGGCATCCGAAATTGCGCCTGCCAGACCGCCAGCGCTAACGCGCTTCTTCGATCTGGCTGCCGCTGCCCGGAAGTCTTGAGGGAGCCACAAGCGCGCATGGCGACGAAATGGCGGCGTCACGTTGACCTCTGATTTGACGTTGCCGGCAATTTTGTCGTAATCGACTCCTGGGTCAAAATTCACGTCCATGCCGAAGACGTAACCCGACCCGTTGTCAGCCGACGCGACAGCCGTCACGATGACGTTGCGCTTGTCATCGCGGTGCGACCAATTCACCGAGTGGTCCTGGCGATCCGTGCCGATGTACAGACGGCGCAAGCCCAGTTCTTCCATCCGGCTTTCGCGCGCGGCCATGAATTGACTGGCTTGCTGAAAGAAGAAATCCAGACGCTGGAAGAAAACCGGCCCCGTAACCCCAGCCGCCTCGCGGATACGGCGGTGTGGCATCTTCCCGCACAGCATGCGTAGGATCATTGGGTTTTTGTCGGCCTGACGCTGCTTGGCGATGGGGTTGATGCCAGCCGGCTTGATGCTGAAGGTAGTTTTGCAGGCCTTGCAGCGATACCGGGCCGCGCCAATAGGGGTGCGCCCGAAGCTTTGGTAGTTACCGAGACGGCCGTCCACATCAACCAGGTGATTGGCACACGCAAGATTCGGGCATGATGCTGGCGCAGATCCGCTGAGATTGACTCTGCGGAATTCCTCGTAGATCCCGAGGTTGCTCTTTAGCGGAAAATATTCGCCGCATGCGTTGCATTGGCCCATCGGGATGCCATTAGCGGACATGACGATGTATTGGTCATTCGCGCGCGCCCCGCGCCGCGCCAAGACGTCAATCGGGACACCGAAGTTGCTGCAGGATGGCGACTTGCAGAAATTAATCTGCAATCCCATGAATGCAGCAGGCGCCCGCGGGTTAGACCCCTCCGGTATTTGCGCGGTAACTGCGGAAGAATTCGTTGGAGTGCTCGATGTAACTATTCGAGCAGTTTAATAACGTTATGGTATTACATCAACAAAATTTATTACCGGCTTGCGCGAGTCACGGCTTTTTATGTGTTTTCACCTAATTGAGTAATAGTAATTGTTCGTGCAAAACATGTGGAATACTGATAAAAATAAGGCATAAGCTAAGTAGCTCTATAGGATACGGAAATGCCGGTTATCGAATCGAAGGTTGATACCAACAGCGTGCAGTTCAGGCAGAACCGCGAGGACATGCTCAAGTGCATCGCGGATTGGCGTGCGATCGAAACCAAAGGCCGCGTGGAGGAAGAATCCAAGCGCGAGCGCTTCCACAAGCGCGGACAACTGCTGCCGCGCGAGCGCGTGCATCTGATGCTGGACCGCGGATCGCCGTGGCTGGAGTTGTCGACGTTGTGCGGCTACAAGATGCACGACGACAAGGACGGCTCGCTGGCCGGCGGCAACACGATCATCGGCGTCGGCTATGTGTCGGGCGTGCGCTGCATCGTCAGCGCCTCGAACTCCGCCATCAAGGGCGGCACGATGACGCCCTGGTGCGTGCAGAAGGGTCTACGCATCCAGGAAATCGCCCTGCAGCAGAAGCTGCCGATCGTGGCGATGATCGAATCCGGCGGCGCCAATCTGATGTACCAGGCCGAAGTTTTCATCCCGGGCGGCAGGACTTTCGCCAACCAGTGCCGCCTGTCCGCCACCGGCATCCCGCAGATCACCGTTGTGCACGGCTCGTCCACCGCCGGCGGTGCCTACATGCCGGGCCTGTCGGATTACGTGGTGATGATCCGCAAGCGCGCCAAGGTTTTCCTCGCGGGCCCGCCGCTGCTGAAGGCGGCGACCGGCGAGGTGGCCAACGATGAAGATCTGGGCGGCGCGGAGATGCACTGCCAGGTTGCCGGCACTTCCGAGTTTCTGGCGGAGAACGATAGCGACGGTATCCGCATCGCCCGCGAGATCATGAAGAATCTCAACTGGAACGCGTCGCGCCCGCGCCTGGAACTGCTGCCCATCCGCGCGCCCGCGTATGACGTGGACGAAATCTGCGGCGTGATGCCGGCGGATTACCGCAAGCCGGTGGACTGTCGTGAGATCATCGCGCGCATCGTCGATGGTTCTGAGTTCCTCGAGTTCAAGGCCGAATACGACCAGCAGACCATCTGCGGCCGTGCAGTGATTCACGGCCATCAGATCGGCATCATCTCCAACAATGGCCCGATCACCGTGCTCGGCGCGACCAAGGCGGGCCAGTTCATCCAGCAGTGCTGTCAGTCGAATATTCCGATCGTCTACCTGATGAACACCACGGGCTACATGGTGGGCACGGAGAGCGAGCAGGGTGGTATCGTCAAGCACGGCTCGAAGATGATCCAGGCCGTGGCCAACGCCACCGTGCCACAGATCACCATCGTCATGGGCGGCAGTTTCGGCGCGGGCAACTACGGCATGTGCGGGCGCGGCTTCGGCCCGCACTTTATTTTCGCCTGGCCGAATTCGGTTACCTCCGTCATGGGTGGCGAACAGGCTGCCAAGGTAATGAGCATCGTCACCCGCGAAAAAGCGCTGAAGGAAGGCAAGGAGCCAGACGAGAAAATGCTGGCCGCGATCGAGCAGAACATCATCAAGAAGTTTGCCAGCGAGTCCACCGCCTTTGCCGCCAGTGCGCGTTTGTTCGACGACGGCCTGATCGATCCGCGCGACACGCGCAAGGTGCTCGGGCTCACGCTGTCGATTTGCCGCGAGGCCAAGGCGCGCGAAACCTTCCCCAACAGTTTCGGCGTGGCACGCCTGTGATGCCTTAAGGTGCGCATCGCGCGCGCGGAATGAGATTACGGTGCGCGATGCGCACCCTACAGATGACGAGAGTTTTTATGCAGCTTAGCCACGAACACCAATCGCTTTACGACACGACCAAAAAATTCGTCGAAGAACAGCTCAACCCGCATGCAGCGGAGTGGGAACGCGACGGCATTTTCCCCGCGCGTGAAGTGTTCAAGAAAATGGGCGAGTTGGGCCTGCTCGGGATCAACAAGCCGGAGTCGGTGGGCGGGCTGGGACTGGATTATTCCTACCAGCTCATGTTCGCGGAGGCGCTGGGTCACTGCAAGGTCGGCGCGATCCCCATGGCCATCGGCGTGCAGACCGACATGGCAACACCGGCGCTCTCGCGCTTCGGTTCGGATTATCTGAAAGAGCAGTTCCTCAAGCCCGCGGTTGCGGGCGATCTCGTCGCGTGCATCGCGGTCAGCGAACCGGGCGCGGGTTCCGATGTGGCCGGTATCAAGACCACGGCGCGCCGCGAGGGTGGCGATTACGTCATCAACGGCCAGAAGATGTGGATCACCAACGGCACCCAGGGCGACTGGGCCTGCATGCTGTGCAACACGGGAGATGCGCCCGGCGGCGGACGGCATGGCCCCGGCACCACATCCAATTCAAAGGCGCTGGGGCATGGCAACAAGTCCCTGATCGTGGTGCCGCTGGACGCCAAGGGTATTGACCGCAAGACCAAGCTGGACAAGCTCGGCCAGCGTTCGTCCGACACCGCGATCATCTTCCTCGACAATGTACGGGTGCCCGCGAAAAATCTGATCGGCGACGAGGGCAAAGGCTTCGTCTATCAGATGCAGCAGTTCCAGGAGGAACGCCTGTTTCTCAGCGCTAGCATCGTGCAGACCCTGGACATCTGCGTGGACGAGACCGCCGCCTACACACGTCAGCGCAATGCCTTCGGCCAGAGCATCCTGGATAACCAGTACGTGCAGTTCCGCCTGTCCGAACTCAAGACCGAGATCGAGGCGCTGCGCGCGCTGATCTATCGCGCCACCGAGAACATGCTAGCCGGGCAGGACGTTTCGCTGCTCGCATCGATGGCCAAGCTCAAGGCCGGCCGCCTCGGCCGTGAGGTACCGGACGCCTGCCTGCAATTCTGGGGCGGGCAGGGATTCATGTGGGACAACTACGTTTCGCAGATGTACCGTGACCTGCGCCTGCATGCGATCGGCGGCGGCGCGGACGAGGTGATGCTGGGCATCATTTCCAAGCGGCTGGGCTACGGCGGCAAGAAAAAATAAGCTGATGCGCGCCACCCGCTCGCGCTGCTTTCAATAATATTATTGTTATAATTTATTTATCGTTTATATAAATAGTAAATAAAATATAACGTGATAGATAATCAATACAGATAGAGCGGGTGAACCCATGACGCTGCCGGAAGTGAAAAATCTGCTGCTCAGCTTCGAGAACGGCGTCCTGCATCTGACGCTGAACCGGCCGGCCTCGCGCAATGCAATGAATCACGACATGGTGACGGAACTCGACGCCGTCTTTGATGCGATCGGCCATGCGCGTGAAGTGCGCGCGCTCATACTCCGCGGCGCCGGCGGTCATTTCTGCGCGGGCGGTGATCTCAAGGAAATGATAAGCGGCTTGAAACCGCCTAAGCCGGGCGAGGCGGATCCCATCGTCGCGTTCAGCCGCGCGTTCGGCGGCCTACTGCGCAAGGCGACGAAGCTGCCCGCGGTGGTGATCGCCATTTGTGAAGGCTCCGTGCTCGGCGGCGGTTTCGGACTGGCCTGCGTCTCCGACATCGCTTTCGCGCATGCCGATGCCAAATTTGGCCTGCCGGAAACCACGCGCGGGTTGCCGCCTGCGCAGATTGCGCCCTTCGTGGTGGAGCGCATCGGCCTGACGCAGGCGCGCAAGCTCTGCCTTACCGGCGCGCAGTTCCGCGGCGTGGAGGCGCAGCGTCTCGGCATCGTGCATGAGGTTTTCACGTCCGAAGAAGAGTTGCAGGAAAAGCTGGCTGCAACGCTGAAGCAGGTGCTGAACTGCGCACCGAATGCCAACGCCGCGACCAAGGGAATCATTATGAATGTCGCGCGTCAGGACATGGATTTCGTGCTCGACGATGCCGCGCGTAAATTCGCGGACTGCGTACGCGGAGTCGAAGCGCCGGAAGGCATCAGCGCATTCATGCAGAAGCGCGCGCCGAAATGGGCGAGCGGGAAATAGATGAACGTCCAGTGGACGTTCATCCTCGTGAGCGCCCTGCCAAGGATGGCCGGGCTGGGGGCAAATCGGACCGGTAAGACTTCGCCAAGGATGGCTTGGGTGAAGCTGGGCGAATAATTTCTGCGGATCATGAAGAGTATTTGATATGAGCAAACGCTTCACCAAAGTCCTGATCGCCAATCGTGGCGAAATCGCAGTGCGCGTGATTCGCGGCGCAAAAAAGCTCGGCTATAAAACCGTCGCCGTTTACAGCGAGGCGGACAAGGACAGCCTGCACGTGATCGAAGCCGACGAAGCCGTCTGTATCGGTCCGGCACCGGCCAAGGATTCCTACCTGGTCATCGAAAAAATCATTGCTGCCGCGCGGCAGTCCGGCGCGCAGGCGATACATCCGGGTTATGGTTTTCTGTCCGAGCGCGCAGCCTTTGCGCGGGCGGTGCAGGACGCGGGACTGGTTTTCATCGGCCCCGATCCGCAGTCCATCGAGGCGATGGGCAACAAGTCCGCGTCGAAAATCCGCATGATCGCCGCCGGCGTTCCCTGCGTTCCGGGTTATCAGGGCGACGATCAATCCGATGAAACACTGGTGGCGGAGTGCCGGAAGATCGGCCTGCCGGTGATGATCAAGGCGGCGGCGGGTGGCGGCGGGCGCGGTATGCGCCTGGTACACGACGCAGCAGAACTGCTGGCGAATGTACATTCCGCCCGTTCGGAATCGAGCAATGCTTTCGGCAGCGGCCAATTGCTGATCGAGAAGGCGGTGATGGACGCGCGCCATGTCGAGATCCAGGTGTTCGGTGACCGTCATGGCAACGTGATCCATTTCGGTGAACGCTACTGCTCGGTGCAGCGCCGCAATCAGAAAGTGGTCGAGGAAGCGCCATCGCCAGCAGTGGACGATGCTCTGCGCCTGAAGATGGGCGCGGCTGCGGTGGCGGCGGCGAAGGCGGTGAACTATGTCGGCGCGGGCACGGTGGAATTCATGCTGGCGCGCGACAAACAATTTTATTTTCTGGAAATGAACACACGGCTGCAGGTCGAACATCCCGTCACGGAACTGGTTTACGGCGTCGATCTGGTCGAGTGGCAGTTGCGCATCGCACAGGGTGAGCCGTTGCAGATGACGCAGCAGGAAGTGCTGAAGCGCCGACGCGGTCACGCCATCGAAGTGCGCCTTTGTGCCGAAGACCCGCAGCAGAACTACATGCCGCAGACCGGCCCGGTGCTGATGTGGAAAGCTCCGGAGGGCCAGGGTGTTCGCGTGGACACTTATCTGCGCGGCGGCGTGGCCATCAGCCCGTTCTACGACTCCATGCAGGCCAAGATCATCGCCTGGGGCGAGGATCGTGAAACAGCGCGCCAACGCCTGCTCAAGGCGCTGGAAGACACGGTCTTCCTGGGCGTGATCAACAACAAGGATTATCTCAGCGCGATTCTTGGCACGGAGGCATTTGCTTCGGGAGATTTCAGTACCGCGTTTATCGGCAAATATTTTCCGCAGGAGGAAGTGGTCAAGCTGCGGCCATCTCATCGCCACATTGCACTGGCGCTTGCCGCGCTGTACATGGATGACGCGCAACAACTCGCTGCCCAGCATGGCCTGCAGGATGAATTCATCGGCTGGCACAGTTCGCACGAGTCGCCGGCGGTTTACAAAATCAAATGGCGCGATCAGGTATTCGACCTGAAAGTGCTGGTGCATGAAGGCCATCAGTTCACGACGGTCATCGCCGGGGAAAAGGTTGGAATCAGGGTCAGTCGTGTTCTCGACGGCGAGTTTCACTACATCGCCGGCGGCGTGCAGGGCAAGGCACGCATCGCGCATCACGACGATTCCGTATGGCTCAGCGCCGAGGGCGCGACGCACTGTTACACGGACATCACGCTGGCTCCTGTGCAGGGGATGGCAGCAGGTGCGGATGGCCGCATCCTCGCCAACAGCGACGGCAAGATCGTGGCGGTGCATGCACAGCAAGGCGACAAAGTCGCGAAGGGTGCGACGCTGGTCGTGCTGGAAGCGATGAAGATGGAGTTCCAGCTCAGCACGCCGGTGGCGGGAACGGTTGAAGCCGTGAGCGTGAAAGCCGGCGACCAGGTCAAGGGTCGTCAACTGCTGGTGCAGGTCAAGCCGGACTGAAGCTCACATACCCCGGTGCAGAAAAAGCCCCGCCGGATCGCTCCGGCGGGGCTTCTGGTTTCAGCGCAGGACTTCTTAATCCTTGACGTGCAACTCCACGCGGCGGTTGTTTTCGCGGCCCGCCTCGGTGAGGTTGGTGTCGATCGGGCGCGTTTTGCCGTAACCGATCGGCGTCATGCGTTTGCCATTCACGCCATGTGACATCAGATAGTCCTTGACCGCATCGGCGCGGCGTTCAGACAGGCCCATGTTATAGGCATCCGAACCGATGTAATCGGTGTGGCCTTCCACATCCACGTCTACATCCGGATAGGCCTTCAGGGTTTCAGCAACCTGATTCAGGATCAGCTTTGCTTCCTCGGTCAAGCGGTTCGAGGCGAACTCGAACTTGACGCCCTTGAGGATGAAGTTATGCGATGCCGCGCAGCCGTTCGCATCGACGGCTTCGCCCGGCTTCGGCGTGCGGCAGTCACCCTTGAGCGCGCAGCCATTGGGCAACACTTTCGCTCCGGCCGGTGTGTGCGGACATTCGTCGAGATAATCCGGCACGCCGTCACCATCACTGTCCAGCGGGCAGCCGTCCGGGCCTACAGGGATGCCGGCGGGCGTGTTGGGGCACTTGAGGGTTACGGGTGGTGGCGGGGGAGGCGGTTGCACGACGTGCACGACTTCGGGGGGATGCGTCACAGGAGCCTCAGATCCTGGAACTGCGCCGAATTTGTAGCGAAAGCCGAGCCCCGCGGTCCAGACATAGAAAGTCTGGGACTGTACGATGCCTTTCTGGCCGATGAAGTCGAGGTTGTAGCGCCCTTCAAGGCGCATATCCCAGTTGCTGGAGAGTTTCAGGAAGGTGCCAAGTCCTGCACCAACACCAGCGCCGGTAAGGCTTTCACCCAGAAATCTGATCGAATGGCCGTTGGCATTCAGCAGCAGGTAGGGCCTGATGTCAGACTTTTGCGGCGCGAGATACTGCAGCAGGTTCACGCCGAGGACGGCACGCTGATATTTATTCTCCGAGGGCAGGTGGGTGACGTTGAGGCTGCTGTAGCCGCCCTCGATTTCGATGCCCTGGTACTCGGTGATGGAACGCCCGACGGAAATCGAACCTTGTGGACCGAAGCTGGGATTACCAGAACCCGCGAATACCGCGCCAATCGACGGGGAGACGTACCAGCGTGTGTCTACGACGTCATCCTTCGACTGCGCGAAAACGGCGGAAGTCGCAAACAGACACGCAACCGCCAGTATTTTATGCCTTAACATCGTTAATCCCCTTTCCATGAGCGGGAACCCCAGTCAACATCGTGCCGCAGCTTAGCAAGAAAAAACCTGCGGCCTTCAAGACTGGAGATTACCTGATGTGTTCCATTTGAGTTTAATATACTATCAGTTATCACGACGCGCCAGACTTCGCGGAAAGTTACTGGCGCGTCCGCGCGAAGGTATGCAGATGTCGATCTGTAATTGATCTATTGGGAGATTTGGAATGAAAGCATTTCGTCTGCTGGCAGTGTTAACTGCTCTGATTGTTGCCGGCTGCGGCCAGGGCAGTGTCCATAGCCCGGATTTCAGGGCAGTCCTCACCGGAATCACCATTGCAGCGCCGGCCAGCAATTCACCGGCGTCCGTGCCGATCGGCGGCACTGTTGCGTTGACAGCAACCGGCACATACACGACGCCACCCGGCTCCGCGCAGAGTTCCACTACGGGTCCGGTATCGGCCGCTTGGCATAGTGACAACGCTGGCGTTGCAACGGTTGATGGCAATGGCGTTGTCACCGGTGTGACCCGTGGCACGGCGAACATCACAGCGACCTCGGGCGGGTTCACTTCCAACTCGCTTCCGGTCACGGTGACGCCGCCGATACTCAAGTCCGTCGTCATTGTCGATCCCGCTGATACTACGCAAGCACCGGAAACCACCAAGAGCATCACGCTGGGCAGCGCGGCGAATTTCGAGGCCCTGGGCGTCTATTCCGACAGCCCGACTCCGCGCTCGATCGACACTAGCAGCCCGATCGCATGGGCTACGGTCCCGACACCCAGTCAGGTGGCTTCGGTATCGCCCGCCACCGGCAACGAGACGACGGCGACCTCACAAAGCGCTTCGAATGGAGGAGCCACGGGCACTATTAACGTTACTGCCAGCGTCACCGATGCCAACAACAACAATAATGTCGTGATCGGCAGTGTGTCGTTGACGGTTACCGCGTCAACGCTGACGGGTCTTGCTCCAGCAGTTATTCTGAATCCTCCGCAGATTGCGCCGACATTTCTTTCACAGGCGACCGCGGTGGGAACCTATCAGGATGGCAGTCAGCATAATCTGCCGAATGATGGCAGCGCAGTTGCCTGGAGCAGCAGCGATCAAACCATTGCGACGATCGATGCGGTGAAGGGTGATGCGACAGGCGTTGCAAAAGGGCAGGCTACCATCACCGCTACTCTTAATGCCTCCATTCCTTCAAGCAGCAGGACTGCGACCGGCATATTGACGGTGACCGATCCCTCCTGCCCGAACCCGCTGCTTGCAAGCAATGGCGCCACCGCATCGGATGCCACCAGCGGCATCTGCCTGCTCTGCGGTACCAGCAACGACTCCAACATCATCGACGGCAATTTCGACAATTTTGCCACCATGTCGGTGCCCGTGGGATTGCTGACTGGTGCGGCGTCGGTGACGGTAAAGTCCGCAAGCCCCATTACACCCGTGGCCAATCAGTCGGCTGGCTTCATCATCGGCCGCCCCGCTGGTGCCTTGGTGCTTGCCGAGATTATGTCGCAGATTCAGATCAACACGCTGCTTAATGGCAAGGTGCAGGAATCGACTAGTGCAACCAATGCACTGAGATTGGATCTGCTCGGCATGGAGCTGACCGGAGCCAACAGCGTTGCGCTGAGCAGTCTGCCCGTGACCAAACCGTTTGATTCCCTGCAACTGGTCTTTAATTCGGGCCTGGCCACCGCGCTCAGTTCCTTGCAGGTTTACCAAGCCTGCGCAACTGCGGTACCGGCGGCTCACTGATCGAGTGATCACTCGAAAAGGTTATCTGCCTATCTACCCGTGTAAAAATTAAGGCCGGATAAGTTTTTTGATTTATGGACGGCCCCTCGATCAGGGGCCGTCTTTTTTGTGTGCGCCAGGCATGGCGCGAAGCGCCGTGACTGGCGCTTTCAACCGGTGAGCGAAAGCGAACCGGGAAGTGACGTGGAGGGTGTAAGTCCCTCTGGGGGCCTCAGATGACAGGAACCCCGAGCCGAACGGCAACGATGTCTACCGCGAGGTGGAATCGAAAGGAAGCCGGAGGCGAAATCCCGGCCCGAGGAACACGAAGGGCATAGAGGCGAGCGGTGGGTGGGCGAGAGGGCACAGAGACTCGAAGCCCGATGTCATCCGGAACCTGCTGCCGTAAATGCCACGGGTATACGGGAGGAACGTCACGCGTCTTACCCTGGGAGATCTGCCGTTCTGCCCAGTGCTACACCGGCTGAGAGGTCGGTGGATGGGGCGGCAGAAGTCAGCCGAGGCCAGCACCGTGCAGCGCACGCACGGGAGGGCCGAACGAGGAGAGCCGAACCGGCTCGAAGCTTTCGATGCCTGAGGCAGGTGCAGAAGATTCGGCTGAAATGCCGAAGCAGTGGCGGAACACCGGCGGCGGAACCGCCGGG
>JBOICL010000018.1:0-3000 GCA_050740055.1 Stenotrophobium sp. | reverse complement strand
CCTTCTGCAAAACTGATCTGCTTCATCGGTGGTTTTCGTCCGTTTTGATTACACGCTCAGACATGCAAGACTTGTGCAGAGTTTCCTTAGTCTGCGTCCCGAGGAGTCGCTACGCAAAGCTGTCCTCCAAGCATTGGAGTGCAAAGATGGCTAACCCCGTCAATCAAGCAAGCGTAGGGTGCGCACTGCGCACGTGGTTTTGAGCGGTGCGGAAATGGTGCGCGATGCGTACCCTATGTTCAGATTTATGGCCACCCGCTCTCGCTATAGATCGGCAAATACTTGTTAATAAATGTAGGTACTGTTGTAAAATAAGCATCACTTTGTAACTCATTCGAAGTTCAGACCCGTGGTAGCGGGTCGCCCATGCAAGACCCAAAACCCAATCCAAACCTCGGTCAAAAACCCGACCAGGTCCTCGTCATCGGCCCGTCCTGGGTCGGCGACATGGTGATGGCGCAGTCGCTGTTCATGCGCCTCAAGCAGCTTCGACCAGGCTGCCAGATCGACGTGCTCGCGCCCGGCTGGTCGCTGCCGATCATCGCGCGCATGCCGGAAGTGCGCGCCGGCATCGAAATGCCGCTGGGCCACGGCAAGCTGGGCTTGGGTCAGCGCCGCAAACTGGGCAAATCCCTGCGCGAGACGGGTTATACGCAGGGCATCGTCCTGCCCGGCTCGTGGAAATCTGCACTGGTGCCGTTCTTCGCCGACATCCCGCGCCGTACCGGTTTTCGCGGCGAGATGCGCGTGGGCCTGCTCAACGACATCCGCCCGCTGGACAAGGCCCTGCTCAAGACCACGCCGCAGCGCTTCGTGGCGCTGGCGGAGGAGGGTGCGCTGACGGCGCCGCCGGAGATTCCGGTTCCGCATTTCAACGTGGATACGGCCCAGGGCGCGCGGCTGCTGCACAGCCTGAAGCTGGACGGCACACGGCCCGCCATTGGCCTGATGCCGGGCGCGGAATATGGCCCGGCCAAGCAGTGGCCGGCGGAGTTCTACGCCGAGGTTGCGGGACAGCTGGCGGCGCAGCACATCCAGACATGGATTTTCGGCTCGGCCAAGGAGCAGGCGCTGGGCGAGAGCATCCGCGTCATCGGCGGCGGACTGACCACCAATCTCTGCGGCAAGACCTCGCTGACCGACATGGTGGACCTGGTTGCCCGCTGCCGGGCGGTCGTCACCAACGATTCCGGCCCCATGCATGTTGCCGCGGCGACCGGCGTGCCGGTGGTGGCGATCTATGGCTCGACCACGCCGGACCACACGCCGCCGCTGACGCAGCACAGTTATATCCACTACCTGAGGCTGGAATGCAGTCCCTGCTTCGAGCGCACCTGCCCGCTGGGGCACTACAACTGCCTGCGCCATGTCGCGCCGCAGACGGTGCGGGCGAGCTTGCGGGAACTGACGGGCATATAATTGCGCCGGCCGCGAGTGCGGCCGTTCCAGTTTTCAGAACCTAGGATTTCAAGATGAGCAGCTTTGCCGACCGTGACGGCTATATCTGGTATGACGGTGAACTCAAGCCCTGGCGCGAGTGCACCACCCACGTCCTCACCTATTCGCTGCATTACGGCGTCGGCTGCTTCGAAGGGGTTCGTGCCTACAAGACGCCCAAGGGCACGGCGATTTTCCGCCTGCAGGATCACACCAAGCGCCTGTTCAACTCCGCCAAGATTCTCGGCATGAAGATGCCGTTCTCGCCGGAGCAGATCAACGAGGCGCAACTGGAAGTGCTGCGTGCCAACAAGCTCGACTCCGCCTACCTGCGGCCGATGGTGTTCTACGGCGCGGAAGGCATGGGCCTGCGCGCGGACAACCTCAAGACCCACGTCATCATCGCCGCCTGGACCTGGGGTTCCTATCTGGGCGCCGATAACATGGAGAAGGGCATCCGCGTGAAGACCAGTTCCTTCACCCGCGGTTTCGCCAATTCCACCATGCATCGCGCCAAGGCCAACGGCCAGTACATCAACTCGATGCTGGCGCTCAACGAAGTGCTGCGCGACGGCTACGATGAGGCCATTACGCTGGATACCAGCGGCCATGTCGCCGAGGGCAGCGCCGAGAACATCTTCGTGGTGAGCGACGGTAAGCTGCATACGCCCGACCTCAATGCCTGCCTCGATGGCATCACGCGCCGCAGCGTGATCCAGCTCGCCGCCGATTTCGGTATCCCGGTGATCGAGCGGCGCATCACGCGCGACGAGATCTACATCGCCGACGAAGCTTTCTTCACCGGCACCGCCGCCGAAGTGACGCCGATCCGCGAGATGGATAACCGCAGCATCGGCAACGGCAAGCGCGGCCCCATCACCGAGAAATTGCAGAAGGCTTATCTGGAACTAGTGAAGGGCGAGAACGACAAGTATGGTGCGTGGCTGAGCCACGTTTAATTGTGCTGAATGCAAAGTGCTGAGTACCGAAGCCACGCCGCTTTTCGCTCAGTACTCAGCCCTTAGCACTTAACGCCTAAGCATTAGGAGAAGCCGCCGTGATTTCAGCCATCCCTGACTTCTCCAAATCCCGTCTGCTGGTGGCGGGCGATGTGATGCTCGACCGCTACTGGGTTGGCCCCACGTCGCGCATCTCGCCCGAAGCGCCGGTGCCGGTGGTGCAGATCCGCAAGGACGAGACCCGTCCCGGCGGCGCCGCCAACGTCGCGCTCAATGCAGCGGCACTGGGCGTGAAAACGCATCTGCTCGGTGTGGTTGGCCGCGACGAGCCGGCACGCTTGCTGATCGAGAACCTGAGCGCAAAGCAGGTCGCGGCAAATTTCGTCGAGGCCGGTGATCGTCCGACGATCACCAAGCTGCGCATCATGTCACGCAACCAGCAGTTGATCCGCCTGGATTTCGAGGAGTCGTTGTCGGTGGTCGGCGCCTTTGACCGCGCCGCTTACCAGTTGCGCTACCGGATGGCACTGTCGGATTCCGACGTGGTGATTCTTTCCGACTACGGCAAGGGCACGCTGGTGGACGTGGCTGGACTGATCACCGC
>JBOICL010000017.1:0-14511 GCA_050740055.1 Stenotrophobium sp. | reverse complement strand
CTCATGCAGCGTGCAGGATCCTTCCCAAGTCTGCCGGTCCGGCCACTGCGCGTAAGCCACCCAACTGCCGTAATCGGTCGTGTGCAGGCGCGAACCGCGTGCGCCGCGTTGTATCAACGACTTCGTCAGCGATTCCCAAGCCTCGCGGAACCGGGCTTCCATGCCGCTCTTGAGCCGCCACTGATAGATGACGGCGAAACCCGTCTTCGGTGAATTCATTACGTGTTCCTAGACGAACAACTTGCCCGGATTCATCATGCCCTGCGGATCAAACTCTCGTGCCATCGCGCGGATCAGGTCCATCCCCAGCGCGCCCTTTTCGGCCGCCAGGTAGGGCGCATGGTCTGCGCCGACGCCATGCTGGTGACTGATGGTGCCGCCACGCGCAACGATGGTTTCCGATACTAGGCGCTTGAGCTTGCGCCAGCGCTCGTAGTCGGCCTCATAGGAACCCGCCGAGCGGTACACGAAAGTCGAGTAGATGCTGCAACCCTGGCGATACACATGCGACAGGTGCGTGAATGCGTGCACGCGCTCGTTCTCGGCCGCCAGCGCATCGCGTGCCGCCTGCTCGATGGCGCGCATCAGCGGCGTCACCTTGGGCCAGTTCATGCAGGTTTCCACCGTGTCCGCCGCATAGCCCGCTTCCCACAGGCTGTTGCGCAGGTAGGGCCCGCGGAAGCGGTTCTTGGCCCAGGACTTGCCCATCATGCGGCCGACGTGCACCCCGCGATGCTCGCGCGCAATCTCCAGCATGCGTTCGCGCGAGAACACACATTCCTTTTCCGAGCCGGTGACGCCCGCCATCAACATGCACTGGCCCGTATCCATGCCACGCATGCGCAGATAACGCTGCAGCCACTTCAGCGCGTTTTGATGACTGGATACCAACGCCAGTTGCGTTTCCGTTTCGATTTCGTTCGACAGGCGCAGCATGGAAAGGGGCACATCAGCCTGCACCAGCGCCCGCACGGCTTCGACACCCACATCCCAGCTTGGGAAAAATACCGCGTGGAAATCGTCCCGCTCGGGCAGGCGGCGGATACGCGCGGTGACTTCGGTGAGCAGCCCGAAACGCCCTTCCGAACCCATCAGCGCCTCGCGCAAATCAGGGCCAGCCGAAGACGCCGGCACACTGCCCACGCTCAACTCACCGCGCGGCGTGATCAGGCGCCCGGAATGAAACAGGTTTTCGATGCGGCCATAACGGTAGGACTGCTGTCCCGATGATCGCGTCACGACCCAGCCGCCTATCGTGGAGTATTCGTAGGACTGCGGAAAATGCCCGAGCAGATAGCCGTGCTGCTGTAGCTGCGCCTCGACTTGCGGGCCCGGCGTGCCCGCACCGAACGTGGCTAGCATAGCGGTATCGTCTACTGCGGTCAGGCGATCCATCCTTTCGAGGGAAATATTGACGACAGGTTGATCGGCCGCAGGCACATTGAGATGGCCGACGACGCTAGTGCCGCCGCCGTAGGGAATCACGATGGCGCCGATTTTCTTGGCTTCGTTCAGCGCTAGCGCGGCTTCGTCATGCGTCGCGGGAAAAGCGATGCCATCCGCGAATGGCCCCATGCGGCCGGCGCGCATGGCAATCCAGTCGGGAAAACTTTGCCCGCGCGCATGATCCAGCCGTGTGGCCGCATCGGTCAGGAAAATATTTGAACTGCCGATGCGCGACGGTGGCACCGCCCGCAGTGCTTCTTCGCGTGTTGCATCCTGCGCGGGTTTGGTCTCGCCGACACGCTCGCGCACGAATGCGTGCGCGTCTTCAGTCAATGCAAAATTGTCGGAATCATCGCCCCAGCCGTTCCAGCGTCTCATGATCCTGCTCCCGGGTTTTGCGGGGCAGTATAGCGGCTGAAGTTCAGGCGACGCGCACGCGCGGAACGGCGCTTTCGCGGGCTTCGCACAGATGGCGCAGAGCCTCGATCGTGACCCAGCCGCGCCCCATCAGCCGGCCCTTGAGCACGCGCGTCGGTGCACCGGGCTCGCCCAGGCTGCCGACCACCAGCGCGGCCTGGCTGAAATCCTGCTCGACCGTATCCGAGTTCACCGTGACCACCGCATTGATTCCCGCCTCGGTCGCGGCCGCGAGGCCCATTTCCGAATCTTCCAGCGCCACGCATTCTGCCGGCGTCAGTCCCAGCCGCTGCGCGGCGAGTAGATAGACATCCGGCGCGGGCTTCTTGTGCCTGACCTCCTCACCGCTGGCGATCACCGAGACCTCTGCCATCATCTCCGGCCCCAGGCTGTATTTCAGCACCGGCTCCAGGGTCTTGCGGCTGGCATTGGTGACGATCGCCAGCTTCAATCCGGCCTGCCGTGCCTCGCGCATCAGGCGCGCGACACCCGGTCGCAGCGGCACGCGGCCGCGACGCATGTAGCGCTTGAAATAATGCGATTTCAGTTCATGCACGCGGCTGACCCAGGCGTCCATGTTCGCCTGCGCTTCGGGAGCGTGCTCGCCCAAAGGCGGCTGATACTGCTGGAAATAATATTTCAGCCGCTCGCGGCCACCAGGCTGCTGCAGCAGTTTGCGGTAAAGTTTCGGACCCCAGCGGAACGTCAGGCCCAGTTCGCGGAATGCGCGGTTGTAAGCCGGACGATGCCCAAGCGCCTCGGTATCGGCGATGGTGCCATCTACATCAAACAATAAGGCCTGTAAAGTCATGGATGTATCACCCTCCGGAGATACGTGCATAACCACGCATTGCGAACTTCGTGCCGTCACAACGCGTCATCAATTTGTCATCCGAGTATATACAAATTTGCATGCATTTTTGTGATTTATAGCTAATTTCGCACTCACCCGCTCATGGTAAAAATCAATCATGTTATGTTATATTATACTGTAATATTATAATTTATTTATGTCTTTTAAAACAAATAAATGACCCGATCATGACTGAGCGGGTGACGTACAGAGGCCGGTTTGCGCCAACGCCGAGCGGGCCCTTGCACCTGGGTTCGCTACTGACCGCACTGGCCAGCTATTTGCAGGCGCGGGCGCAGGGCGGTCTTTGGCTGATCCGCGTGGACAACCTCGACCAGGCGCGTTGCTTGCCAGGAATGGACAGCGTGATCCTGCGCCAGCTCGAAGCACACGGACTGCTGTGGGACGAAACGCCGCGTTATCAATCGCAGCACATCGCGGAATACGCTGCCGCGCTGCACAAACTTGCAGAACGCGATCTCCTCTACCGCTGCATCTGTACGCGCGCTGAACTGGCCCTGACGAGCCTGCCGGGCCCGGATGGATCGGTCTATGCCGGCACCTGCCGCAACAAGAGGCACAGCGACGGTGCCGCTGCGCTGAGACTGCGCGTTACCGGAACAACTCTTGAATTTACCGACGGCTGGCAGGGCTTGCAGCAGCGCCGGCTTGAGCACGAAGTCGGCGATTTCACCGTACGCCGCGCCGATGGCATGACCGCCTACCAGCTCGCCTGCGCAGTAGATGAACCCGCCCAGTCCATCACCGAAGTCGTGCGCGGTGCAGACCTGCTCGGTTCCAGCTTCCGGCAGATTCATCTTCAGCGCGTGCTGGGTCTGCCCGTTGCGCAATACCGGCATCTACCCGTGCTGATAGATACCACAGGCAGAAAACTGAGCAAGCAGAACCACGCGCTTGCCGTCCGTTCGGAAACCGCCACCGCAAATCTGTTCCACTGCCTGCGCCTGCTCGGCCAGTGCCCGGTAACGGAACTGTCGGATTCCTCGCTCACCGAGATGCTTGACTGGGCCGTTTCTCACTGGCGGGCGGAGCTAGTGCCTCGCGCTGCACAGCTTGCAGTGGAGTAATCAGGCCGCTTCTGGCATGCTTTAATGCAGTGCAACAAAATAATATCCAGTTGAACCTCATGACCGACGTCCGCATCATCAAGAAATATCCTAACCGCCGACTTTACGATACCAACATCAGTCGCTACATCACGCTGGAAGAAATCCGCCAACTGGTTCTCCAGAATGTGGAATTTCGTGTCGAGGACAAACGCACTCACGACGACATCACCCGCAGCATCCTTCTGCAGGTGATCTCGGAACAGGAAGAAGGCGGGAATCCAATCTTCACCACGGACCTGCTGACCTTCATCATTCGCTATTACGGCGATCCCATGCAGATCAGCATCAGCCGCTATCTGGAATTATCGCTGCACATGTTTGCGCAGCATCAACAGCATTTCACCGAGCAGTTGCGCAGCATGCTGGGCCAGGCGCAACAACCCTTGCAGATCCTCAAGGAACTGGCGGATAGGCAAAAACCCATCTGGAAGTCGGTACGTAAGGACTTCATCAAAAGCCTGTCGAACCGTGCCAGGGTATTAAAGCCACGGCGCAATGACGCGGACGGCGCGGACCTTCCCCCGAATTAACCGTGTGAGTTTTTTGCCTTTGAACTCAGTAATTCATGACGCTAACGTCATTTATAAACGATAGATATCATTTAATCCACTGATAAATATAAATAAATTATTCTGCCGCTCAAGTTGACATGCAGGCAAGTTAGGCTTATACTGCACTGCAACATAACTCAGAAACAAAACAACCCGGATCGCTGGGTGGCGTTTCCGGGTTGACCAGTCTCCTCCAGAAAGGCCTAGCGCCTTTCTCGCACCTTGCCCCCTCCCCAGGGGGCTCTTTTTTTAACTCCCCGAAACTTTAAAACACCCAGCACTGAGCTTGCGCTCAGTGCTGGATTTTGAATGGCTTGACGGATTGTGCGCGACCACGGCCGCGCGTGCAAGCCGCAGCCGGCGCCCGCGTCCGGATTTACGCGCCGACGTCCATTGATTTCATGGACAGGCGGATCTTGCCCTGGCGGTCCACTTCAAGAACCTTGACGCGCACCATCTGGCCTTCCTTGACCACATCTTCAACTTTCTCGACGCGCTTGTCGGCAAGTTGCGAGATGTGCACGAGGCCGTCCTTGCCAGGCAGGATCGTGACAAAGGCGCCGAAATCCATCAGCTTGGCGACCTTGCCTTCGTAAATCGTGCCGACTTCGACGTCCTTGGTCAGCGCGTTGATGCGCGCAATCGCGGCTTCGGCTGCCTTGCCGTCCGTGGCGGCAACCTTGATCGTGCCGTCATCGTCGATATCGATGCTGGTGCCGGTTTCTTCGGTGATCGAGCGGATGGTCACGCCACCCTTGCCAATCACTTCGCGAATCTTGTCCGGGTGAATCTTGATCACGGTGATGCGCGGCGCGAACGGCGACATGTCGCCGCGCGGCTTCTCAAGCACCTGCACCATCGCGTCGAGGATATGCAGGCGTGCATCCAGCGCCTGCGCCAGCGCCTGTTTCATGATCTCGCCGGTGATGCCGGTGATCTTGATGTCCATCTGCAGGGCGGTGACTCCGCCCTTGGTTCCCGCGACCTTGAAGTCCATGTCGCCGAGATGATCTTCGTCGCCGAGGATATCGGTGAGCACAGCCCAGCGTTCGCCTTCCTTGATCAGCCCCATAGCCACGCCGGCCACCGGCGCCTTGATCGGCACGCCGGCATCCATCAGCGCAAGAGAGGCACCGCAGACCGAGGCCATCGAGGACGAGCCGTTGGACTCGGTGACTTCCGAGACCACGCGCACGACGTAGGGGAATTCCTTGTTCAGATCCGGCATCACCGCGGCAACGCCGCGCTTGGCCAGGCGGCCGTGGCCGATTTCGCGGCGCTTGGGCGCATTGAGACGGCCGGTTTCGCCCACGCACCACGGCGGGAAGTTGTAGTGGAACATGAAGTTTTCATGCCACTCGCCGTCGATGGCGTCGATGATCTGGTAATCCTTGCCGGTGCCCAGCGTAATCACCGCCAGCACCTGCGTCTCGCCGCGGGTGAATAGCGCGGAGCCATGCGTGCGCGGCAGCACGCCCGTGGTCATCGACAGCGGACGCACGGTGACCTTGTCGCGGCCATCGATGCGCGGAGCGCCGTCGAGGATGCGATTGCGCACGATCTTGGCTTCCAGCTCGTGCAGTTCCGACTTGACCTGACTGTCCGTAAGCGTTTCCGGCTTTGCGGCAATGGCTTCCTTGCGGATTTCACTGAGACGGCCGTAGCGCACCTGCTTATCGGTGAAGTTGTAGGCCTCGTTGATCTTGCCTTCGTAAGGTTTGACGAATTGCTTGACCGCGCTGACATCTACAGCCTTCCAGTCCCATTTCGGCTTGCCCGCTTCGGCGGCGAATTCGTTGATCGCCTTGATCGCCGCCTGCATCTGCTCGTGTCCGAACAGCACGGCGCCGAGCATGACGCTTTCCGGCAGCATTTCAGCTTCAGATTCCACCATCAGCACCGCGTCCTTGGTGCCGGCGACGACGAGCTCAAGCTGGGAGGTTTCCATCTGGGTCTTGCTGGGGTTCAGGATGAAATTGCCATCCTTGTAACCCACCTTGGCGGCGCCGATCGGACCTTCGAACGGGATGCCAGAGAGCGCCAGCGCGGCCGAAGCTCCGAGCAGAGCGAGAATCTCGCCATCCACTTCGGGATTCAGCGACATCACCATCGCGACGATCTGGACTTCGTTGTAGAAACCTTCCGGAAACAGCGGGCGCAGAGGACGGTCGATGAGACGCGAGGTCAGCGTTTCTTTTTCCGTCGGACGGCCTTCGCGCTTGAAGAAGCCGCCCGGCACACGGCCGCCGGCGTAGAACTTCTCCATGTAATCGACCGTGAGCGGGAAGAAGTCCTGTTCGGGCTTGGCTTCCTTCTTGGCGACCACCGTGACGAAAACCACGGTCTCATCCACCGTCACCTTCACCGCGGCGCTGGCCTGACGTGCGATCGCGCCAGTCTCCAGAGTGACCGTGCGGGTTCCATACTGGAAGGATTTTTTAACGGGCGTGACAGGAACGGCAGGGATCGCCATGGCGCTTACTCAATTATGATTTCGGTCGGGGTGGAACAACAACGGCGGACGCGCTGGATCAGCGGCGCAGACCGAGATCGCTGATGAGCTTGGTGTAGCGGCCTTCATCCTTGTGCTTGAGATAATCAAGCAACTGACGGCGCTGGTTGACAATCTTGAGCAGGCCGCGGCGTGAGTGATGATCTTTCTTGTTCTTCTCGAAATGGGGGCTCAGCTCGGTGATGCGAGCCGATAGCAGGGCGACCTGCACTTCGGGGGAACCGGTATCGTTCTTGGCGCGTGCGTGTTTCGTGACGACGCCAGCCTTCTGTTCAACAGACAAAGTCATTGCTTAAAACTCCAAACTTTCGCGCTTTTCAGTAAAGTCCATTATTGTAGCTTTTTGCACTCGGTTCGATCAAGCCGGACAAAAGCCTAGTCGGCCAGCCAGCGCTTGGGCGCCACCATGCCGTCTTCATTCATCTGGGCGATGCAAAGCAGACTGCCCACAGAGTCCAGCACTGCCAGCAGACCTTCGCGCGGCGCACCCGCCACCCTGACCGCCTGCCCGCGCAGCAGGTAATGCGCGCGCTCCTCGTCAACCGTCACGCTCGGCCAGTCCGCAAAAGCGGCCGCGGAGGGAATGAGCAGAGCATCCAGCGCTTCAAATCCCTGCCCTGCGGCGGCTTCCAGTTGCTCCGGCAGCACCAAGCGCGGCGCGCGGAAAGGCGTCACTTCCAGGCGACGCAGCGCGGTAAGGTGCGCGCACTGGCCGATGGCTGCGGCAATATCCTCGGCCAGCGTGCGCACGTAGGTACCTTTCGAGCAGCGCACGTCGATCTGGAATTGGCCATCGTCAAAGGCGATCAGCTCCAGCGCATGAATCACCACATCGCGCGGAGCACGCTCCACTTCCAGCCCTTCGCGCGCCAGTTCGTACAGGCGCCGGCCCTGCTGCTTGAGCGCGGAATACATCGGCGGAATCTGCCGGATGGCGCCGGTGAATTGCGGCAACACCGCTTCCAGCATGGCCTGCGTTACGCTGGCGGGGTCGGAATGGCTGACCACCTCGCCGTCCGCGTCAGCCGTGCGGGTTTTCACGCCGAGTTTCGCGGTCGCCAAGTAGCGCTTGTCGGAGTCCAGCAGATAACCACAGAGCTTGGTCGCCTGCCCCAGGCAGACCGGCAGCAAGCCCGTCGCCAGTGGATCGAGGCTGCCGGTGTGGCCAGCCTTTTCTGCCTGATAGAGCCCGCGCACACGCTGCAAAGCCTGGTTGGAAGTAAATCCTGCGGGCTTGTCCAGCAGCAGGATGCCGGAAACTTTGCGTTTGGGCCGCCGTAGTTTGCTCATGGATTTCAAAATGCGCCTGCGTATTGACAGGACACGCTTTAAGCATCACCCGCTCTTGAAATAAAGTAGGATATGGTAGTGTATGTTTATATAATAATATTTATTATTGTAAGTATATTAAAACAACATCCGGTAACAGAACCGCGCTAGCGGGTGAGTGTTTCAGTCGTCCACTTCAACCTGACCGGCGTGGTCATCCGCGTGCGTCTTGTCCGTCGCAACCGCCTGACGGATCATCTGTGAAATGCGGTCGCCTTCACGCAGGGCGAGGTCGGGGGAAAAGTGCAGTTCGGGCGTATAGCGCAGACGCAGGCGCAGGCCCAGTTCGTGACGCAATTTGCCATTGGCGTGATTGAGCCCCTTGACCGCTTCCTTGAGCTGCTCGTCGGAGCCCAACACGCTGACCATGACCTTGGCGTGGCGCAGATCCTGCGTGACATCCGCGCTGGTGACGGTCACGCCTGCGACGCGCGGATCGGTCAGTTCCTCGCGGATCAGCGTGGTCAGTTCGCGCTGCAACTGGACGTTGATCCTGAGCTTGCGCGGAAATTCCCTCGGCATCGAGACTACCCGGCGGTGGCCGCTGTCGCAGTCGCAACCGTGCGGCGCACCTGCACGCGCTGGAAGCACTCGATCTGGTCGCCGACCTTGACGTCGTTGTAGTTCTTGACGCCGATGCCGCACTCGGTGCCCGCCTCGACCTTGTTGACGTCGTCCTTAAAGCGGCGCAGCGATTCCAGTTCGCCTTCGTAGACCACCGTCTGGTTGCGCAGCACGCGGATCGGCAGGCCGCGCTGGACCTGGCCGTCCAGCACCAGGCAACCGGCGATGTTACCAAGCACGGACGAGCGGAACACTTCGCGCACCTGCGCGGTGCCGACGATCTGCTCGCGGGTCTCGGTGCCGAGTAGGCCCGCGATGGCATCGGTCACATCATCGATGACGTTGTAGATGATGCTGTAGTAGCGCACGTCAACGCCGGAATCCTGGATGCGCTTGCGCGCCACGCTGTCGGCGCGGACGTTGAAACCGATGATGATGGCCTTGGAGGCCAGCGCCAGATCGACATCGGATTCGCTGATGCCGCCGATGGTGGCGGACAGCACATTGACCTTGACCTCCGCGCTTGGCAGCTTGCGCAGCGCCTCGGAAAGCGCCTCGGCGGAACCCTGCACGTCGGTCTTGATCATCAGGTTCAGTGACTTGGCCTCGGCGCCGCCCTCGCCCATCTGCGCGAAAACCTGATCCATGCGCACCGCCTGGCTCTGCGCCAGCTTCTGCTCGCGCATCTTGGTTTCGCGCAGCAGCGCCAGTTCGCGCGCCTTGCGCTCGTCGGCGACCACCACCATGTCGTCACCGGCGCCGGGCACGCCTGAGAGGCCCAGCACCGAAACCGGAATCGACGGGCCCGCTTCCTTGACCGGCTTGCCGGCCTCGTCGAACATCGCGCGCACGCGGCCGAAATGCGGGCCGGTCAGGATTACATCGCCCTGCTTCAGCGTGCCCGCGCGCACCAGAACGGTGGCCACCGCGCCGCGTCCTTTTTCCAGTGAACCCTCGACAATGGTGCCGCGCGCAGGCACATCGATCGCGGCCTTCAGTTCCAGAACTTCCGCCTGCACCAGCAGAGCATCCAGCAAGGCATCAACGCCCTGACCGGTGACGGACGAGACGCCGACAAACTGCACGTCGCCGCCCCAGTCTTCCGGCAGCACCTGTTCCTTGGACAGCTCCATCTTCACGCGCTCGGGGTCTGCTTCGTGCTTGTCGATCTTGGTCATCGCCACGACCATCGGCGCGTTCGCAGCCTTGGCGTGCTGGATCGCTTCCTTGGTCTGCGGCATCACGCCGTCGTCGGCGGCGACCACGAGCACCACGATATCGGTGATCTGGGCACCGCGGGCGCGCATGCGCGTAAACGCGGCGTGGCCCGGTGTATCGAGAAAGGTAATCACGCCTCGGCTGGTTTTGACGTGATAGGCGCCGATGTGCTGCGTAATGCCGCCCGCCTCGCCAGCCGCCACACGCGTCTTGCGGATGTAATCGAGCAGCGAGGTCTTGCCATGATCAACATGGCCCATGATGGTGACCACCGGCGGGCGCACGGTCTGCAGTGCGTCCTTCTGGTCGCCGGCAACCGCCAGCACCAGGTTGTCTTCGACATCCGAGGCCTTGACGGTCTTCGCCTTGTGCCCCATTTCCTCGACCATGAGCACCGCGGTGTCCTGGTCGATAGTCTGGTTGATGGTGGCCATGACACCATTCTTCATCATGACCTTGATCAGCTCGGTGGTTTTAACCGCCATGCGGTTGGCCAGCTCGCCCACCGTGATCGCCTCCGGAACCTCGACTTCGCGGACGATCGGCGCAACCGGCTTCTCGAAACCGTGCACGTTATCGACCTTGATACGCCCGGTCGGCTTCTTGCTCTTCTTCTCGCGCTTGCCGGACTTGCCTTCGGCAACATGCAATTCCTTGCGGTTGTGGTGCGCACCGCGATCATTGCCGCGATCCGCAGCGGCAGCGGGTTTTTCAGCCTTCTTGGCAGGCACAGCCGCCACAACCGGCGGCGGCGCATTCTTCATCTCATTGGCGCGGCGCAGATTCTCCTCCGCGCGGCGGCGGGACTGCTGCGAATCCCAGGTCGCCTTATAGATGGGATCATTGGCAAGGCGTTCGGCGTGCTGTTCCTTGTGGAGACGTGCGGATTCTTCCATTTCACGGCGCGCAGTCTCTTCCTGCTCGATCGCGAGGCGTGAGGCTTCCTCGGCCGCACGCGCAACTTCCGCTTCCGCGGCGGCGCGATCAGCGGCTTCCTTCGCGGCATGCGCCTGGGCTGCAGCTATTGCCGGGTCAATCTCAGCCGGCGCGACAATTTCTTCCGCAGCATCAGACTTCACATAGGTGCGCCGCTTGCGCACCTCAAGGCTGACCGTTTTTGACGGCGCTCCGCGAGCACCGCCGAGCTTGAGTTCAGTGGTTTCCTTGCGCTTGAGCGTAATGCGGCCGACAGACGCGGTGGCGGTAACCGCACCACGGCTCTTGTGCTGCAGATAGGTCAACAGCGCCTGTTTGTCCGCAGCGGAGATTTCCGACTGTTCGCCGTCCACGGCCACGCCGGCCTCCTTGAACTGAGCAAGCAGCTCCGTCACAGGGCGGCTCAACTCATTGGCGAAGTCTTGAACAGTTACCGTTGACATAGGATTCCGAAAGTATCTATTGCGATGTTATTTTGCGAGGCTGGCGGCAATCAGGCGAGCTGGTGCGCACGCGCTGCCATGATCAACTTGGAAGCGCGGGCCTCGTCCATCGGCAGTTTTTCCAACAGTTCGTCGGTAGCCAGATCAGCAAGGTTTTCGCAGGTCACGATACCCGCTTCGGCCAGCGCATAGGCGGTATCTTCGTCCATGCCTTCGACCGCCAGCAGATCCTCAGCGGGCGACACCGAAGCGGCGCGTTCGGCCTTGGCAATCGCCTTGGTCAGCAACACATCGCGCGCGCGGTTGCGCAATTCTTCGACGATCTGGTCGTTGAACTCCTCAATCTCGAGCAGTTCTTCGGTCGGCACATAGGCCACTTCTTCTAGTGAAGTAAAACCTTCCTGCACCAAGATGGATGCCACTTCCGCATCCACGTCCAGCTGTTCCTGGAACAGTTGCTGAACGGAGTGGTTTTCGGTTTCCTTCTTCGCCTCGGCCTCGACCGTGGTCATCACATTCAGCGTCCAGCCGGTCAGTTCCGAGGCCAGGCGCACATTCTGGCCGCCGCGGCCGATCGCCTGTGCCAGTTTGTCTTCGGCGACGCCGATAGTCATGGCATGTGAATCCTCGTCCATGACGATGGTTTCTACTTCCGCGGGAGACATGGCATTGATCACGAACTGGGCGACATTGTCATCCCAAGGCACGATGTCCACACGCTCGCCCGCCAGTTCCGTGGATACACTCTGCACGCGCGAACCGCGCATGCCTACGCAAGCGCCGACGGGATCGATGCGCTTGTCCTTGGCCTGCACCGCGATTTTTGCGCGCAGTCCAGGGTCACGGGCAGCGCCCTTCAACTCAATCAGGCCCTGGGAAATCTCCGGCACTTCAAGCTTGAACAGTTCCATCAGGAACTTCGGCAATGTACGGCTCAGAAACAACTGCGGGCCGCGGATCTGCGGACTGACTTCATAGAGATATCCACGCATACGGTCGCCAGGACGTGCGGGTTCGCGCGGGATCACATGCTCGCGCGGAACGATGGCCTCGGCGTTGTTGCCCAAATCTAGAATAATGGCGCCGCGCTCGATGCGCTTCACGACGCCCATGATCAGTTCGCCGACACGGCCCTTGAACGCCTCAACCACCTGAGCACGCTCGGCTTCGCGCACCCGCTGCACGATCACCTGCTTGGCTTTCTGCGCACCGATGCGGCCGAAGTCCACCGACTCCACCTTCTGCTCTATCGCCTCGCCCGGCTGAATGTTGGGGTGATCCTTGAGCGCATAACTGAGTTTGATCTGACGTTCGGGAAACTCAAAGTCTTCACTTTCGTCTTCCAGCACCAGCCAGCGGCGAAAAGATTCGTATTCGCCGGTTTCGCGATTAATGGCAACGCGCACTTCGGACTCGTCGCCGTAGCGCTCCTTAGTCGCCGAAGCCAACGCCGCCTCGAGCGCTTGAAAAATCAGCTCCTTCTCCACACCTTTTTCGTTGGAGACGACATCCACCATCAAAAGAATGTTCTTGTTCATGAACCCGCACTCTCCCGCTCGTAATCAGGCACCAGACGCGCCCTCTCAATCTCAGAAAATTCGAACTCCAAAGGCCCGTCAGTCGTGTCCAGCGTCACCGAGTGATCGCTGACTCGGATGATCGAACCAGAAAACTTGCGGCGACTGCTGCCGCTGCGCGGCGCCAGCAACTGCACTTTTACCTGTTGCCCGATGAAACGCTCGTAATGCGCCGCCTTCACCAGTGGGCGATCCAGGCCCGGCGAAGACACCTCCAGACGATAGGCATCCCTGATCGGATCTTCCACCTCAATTACACCCGATACCTCGCGGCTGACCCGCTCGCAATCCTTCAGGCCGATACCGGCAGGTGCGTCGATATACAAGCGCAGCATCGATTCGCCACGAACCGGACTGTATTCCAGCAGCACTAGTTCATAGCCCAGGGCCTCGATAACTGGCTCGATCAACGTCGTTAACCTGTCGCGCAGCAGCATTTAATACGTCCAAAACCAAATAAAAAAGGCCCTCAAGGGGCCTGGGTACCAACAAAATTTTGGTAGCGGGGGCAGGATTCGAACCTACGACCTTCGGGTTATGAGCCCGACGAGCTGCCAGACTGCTCCACCCCGCACCAGACAGGCGAGAATTATAACCGTCACGAGAACACAGCGCAATGAAATTCCGATCGAAATTGCACATTGCAAATCAACGTCACGTAAATGTTGAATCAACAAAAAACCGCGCCGAAACGCGGTCTTATGTATTCCATGGTGCCGACGGGGAGACTCGAACTCCCACGACTTTCGCCGCTACCACCTCAAGGTAGTGCGTCTACCAATTCCGCCACGTCGGCAATTCAAAAATTTTAACCTGGAACCTTCGGCGTCTCACTCTTTTTCGCGGGTTGCTCAGTCTGCGGAGCTGACTCGACTGGCAACACCGGCGCCGGCTGGGCCGGGGCAGTTACTGGCGCAGCTGGCTGTTTTGCCTTGATGGTATCCATCACGGATTTCGGTGTTGAGCTGCCATGAACGACATAGGCCAAAGCGAGGCTCACAGCAAAGAAAGCAGTGGCGAGCCATGCGGTCGAACGGCTCAGAAAATTGGCCGATCCCCGCGATCCGAACACCGTGCCCGAAGCCCCGCTACCGAACGCCGCACCAGCATCCGCACCCTTACCCTGCTGCAGCAGGATCAGGACGACCAGCGCAACGCTGACGAGCACCTGAACGATAACCAGAACTGTATACATGTTTACCCGCGATAATCCGAATTTAATTTTTCCGCGCCTGCGCAGCCGCGCAGATTGCCAGAAAATCCGCCGCCTTAAGCGACGCTCCCCCGATCAATCCGCCATCCACATCTGCACAGGCCAGCAATTCCGCGGCGTTGTCCGCTTTCATGCTGCCGCCATATAACAGGCGCGTTGAGCCAGAAATTTTAGCATCATTCGTGGCGAGCTGGCTACGAATGAAAGCGTGTGCGTCTTGCGCCTGCTGCGGTGTTGCGGTCTTGCCCGTGCCGATCGCCCAGACTGGTTCATACGCAATAACTGCGTTGGCGAAGGACTGGATGCCGCACAGATTCAGCAC
>JBOICL010000016.1:0-25162 GCA_050740055.1 Stenotrophobium sp. | reverse complement strand
ATCGTGCGCATGGCGCAGCCGTTCTCGCTGCGTTACCTGCTGGTGGATGGGCAGGGCAATTTCGGTTCGGTCGACGGCGATCGGCCGGCGGCGATGCGTTACACCGAAATCCGCATGACCAAGCTGGCGCACGAACTGCTGGCGGATATCGACAAGGAGACGGTGGATTTCCAGCCGAACTACGACGGTTCGGAAAACGAGCCGGTGGTGCTGCCGACGAAAATTCCGAACCTACTGGTCAACGGCAGTTCCGGCATCGCTGTGGGCATGGCGACCAATGTTCCGCCGCATAACCTGAGCGAAGTGATCGACGGCTGCGTGGCGCTGATCGACAATCCGCAGATCGATCTGGCCGGGCTGATGAAGCTGATTCCGGCGCCGGATTTCCCCACTGCCGGACTGATTCTCGATGCGCATGGACTGATCGACGCCTACGCCACCGGCCGCGGCCGCATCGTGCTGCGCGCGCGCACGCATTTCGAGGACATCGGCAACGATAAGCAGGCGCTCATCGTCACCGAACTGCCTTACCAGGTGAACAAGGCGCGGCTGCTGGAGAAGATCGCCGAACTGGTGAAGGAGAAGCGCGTCGAGGGCATCACGGAGCTGCGCGACGAATCCGACAAGGACGGCACGCGCATGGTGATCGAGCTGCGCCGCGGCGAGAACGCCGACGTGGTGCTCAACAATCTGTTCCAGAACACGCAACTGCAAGTCGTTTTCGGCATCAACATGGTGGCGCTGGACGGCGGTCAGCCGAAGACGCTGTCGCTGAAATCGCTGCTGGAAATCTTCGTGCGCCACCGCCGCGAAGTGGTCACGCGGCGCACGCGCTACCTACTGCGCAAGGCGCGCGAGCGGGCGCATGTGCTGGAGGGCCTGTCGATCGCACTGGCCAACATCGACGAAATCATCGCGCTGATCAAGGCCAGCCCGACGCCTGCGCAGGCCAAACTGGGACTGATGTCGCGCCTGTGGGCCGCCGGTCCGGTTGCGGCGATGCTGGAGCGCACCGGCGCGGGCGCCTCACGGCCGCAGGGACTGGCCGACGAGTTCGGTCTGGTCGAAGGCGGCTACAGGCTCTCCGAGGCTCAGGCGCAGGCTATTCTCGAACTGCGCCTGCATCGGCTCACCGGCCTTGAGCAGGACAAGATTCACGACGAGTTCAAGGAACTGCTGGAAGCCATCGCCGACTACCTGGACATCCTCTGCTCCGAGGCGCGTCTGCTGTCGGTGATCCGCATCGAGCTGCTGGAGATCAAGGAACAGTACGGCGATGCGCGCCGCACTGAGATCACCGATGCCGCGCTGAATATCGCCCGCGAAGACCTGATCACGCCGCAGGACATGGTGGTGACACTTTCGCACGAGGGCTACGTCAAGACCGTGGCGCTGGAAGAATACCAGGCGCAGAAGCGCGGCGGCCGCGGCAAGCTGGCGGCCGCGACCAAGGAGGAGGATTTCGTTGACAGCCTCTGGGTCGCGCATTCACACGACACGCTGCTGTGCTTCTCAAGTCTCGGCAAGGCTTACAGGCTGCGCGTATTTGAGCTGCCATCAGGTTCGCGCGGCTCGCGCGGCAAGCCTTTCGTCAACATGCTGCCGCTGGAGGTTAACGAAAAAATCAGCGCGGTGCTGCCGATCAAGTCGTTCGATGGCGAGTTCGCCAACAAGTACATCTTCATGGCGACGCGCCGCGGCACGGTGAAGAAGACCGAGTTGGCTTCGTTCGCCAACATCCGCAGCAGCGGCATCATCGCGGTGGACCTGCGCGCAGACGATGAACTCGTCGGTGTCGCTCTCACCACCGGCGGCAGCGACATCCTGCTGTTCTCCGACGCCGGGCGCGTGATCCGCTTCAACGAAGCCGGCGTGCGCGCGATGGGCCGTGGCGCCACCGGCGTGCGCGGCATGCGCCTGGTGCGCGTGGGAGAGGCGCCCGATGACAATGGCGCCGACGACGCAGCGGTGGAATCCGCTACCGACGATGTGGCGGAAGAAACCGCCACGGACGTTGCTGTCGGCGCGCGCGTCATCGCGCTGATTGTCGCCAGCCAGGGCGACATTCTCACCATCTCCGAATTCGGTTATGGCAAGCGCACGCCGATTGAGCAGTTCCCGCTGCGCGGTCGTGGCGGCATGGGCGTGATCGCGCAGTCGCTGTCCGAGAAAACCGGCAAGCTCATCGGTGCGATCGAGGTGGCCGACAGTCATCAGGTGATGCTGATTTCAGAGTCCGGAAACCTGATCCGCTTCAAGACCACCGACGTGCGCAGCATGGGACGTAACACCCAGGGCGTGCGCCTGATGCGCCCGGTGGAAGGCGACCGGCTGGTCAGCGTGGACCGTATCGAGGCCGAGAGCGACGAAGGCGGCGAGGAGCCGGGAGCGGTGGACGCGCCTTAATGGCTCGTTGGCACCGCAACGATACTGCCGTACAGGCCATCGGCCTCATCGTTGATGCCGGCGGCAAAGAACAACGTATTGGCCGCCTGATTCTGGTTGCCGTTGCCGAAGGCGAGGCCCCATAGCTGGGGAATCTGCACGGGCGTACCGTTCGAGGCCTTCAGGTTGCCGAGCCAGTTGCCGCTGGCCGGGTCGTAGGCGTTGATCGTGCCGTCGCCGAAATTGCCGACCAGCAGGTCGTTGCTGAAGGGGCCAAAATTGGCCGGCGCCATCGTCAGGCCCCAGGGCGCATTGAGCGGGCCCGCGGAAGCTAGGCGCTGGATCATGTTGCCGTCTGCGTCGTACACATCGACGAAACCCAGCCCGGTGCCGTCCACTTCATCGTGGTTGGCAGGCGCCTTTTGCAAAGCATAGGTGACATACAACTTGCCCTGGATCGCCTGGATGCCGAAGGGCGCATACCCTGCCGATAACTGGGGATCTTTGAATGTGCCTTTGGAGGTGACTTTGGCGAAATGCGTGTCGAACACGTCGATCTTGTTGTTGTGGAAATCTGTGGCGTAGAGGAAGTTGCCGCTGCCGTTGTTGGCGATTGCGAGCCCCTTGTAGACCGCGCCACCCGCGCCGTCGTCGTACACGGTTTGCGCGTTGAAGAGGCTGACGCCGATCATGGTCCACGCGGCAATCGTGCCGCCCTCGCCGGAGAAAATGAACATCGCCGGCCCCGCGTCTCCACCCTGTAGCACGAGGAAATCGGTGCTGCCGTTGTAGACGACGCCGGTTGGATTCGCGGCGCCGTTTTTGCCCGCCGGAATGCTGACGACCAGCGGCACGACCGGCGGGAATCCGGCGCCGGTGCCGTCGTAGAGCGTCGAAGTGTTGGTGCCGTTGTTGGCGACCCAGTCGGGGCCAATCGGCCCCGGCGACAGATTGAATGCGATGCCCCAGGGATTCTTGAGATTGGGGTCCGTGTGATCAGCGGGAACGGCGCCGTCGGAAACAAGGTTATGCACCAGGTAGCTGCCGGACTGAGTCCGTGTCGCCGCAGTATTGCTGTTCCCGCATGCGGCTAGCAGCATCAGGCAGACGCTGGCCAGCATGGAGCCTGACAAAAAATGTTTCGATTTCATGAGGGCTGCTCCAAAAAAGTCAGAAAATCACGGCTTGCTTCCAAGTGAGTGCCTTTGGGCCGTTAAAAAGTTGCGGCGGGGCAGATTAGCTTGCGCAGGTGTTTGCTTTGAGCGGATGTCTCCGCGCAGCGCAAGCGCTGGAGTGCGTGCTAGTCTCGAAACCCTTGCGGCGCAGGCCGTTGAACGGGGCCAGGGATGCTCGACAGCTTCAGGCAGTTGAGCCGTTCGCAGCGGCATACCTTCGTCGCCTCGCTGGCGGGCTGGTCGCTGGATGCCTTTGATTTCTTCATCTTCGTTTTCGCGCTGAAGGCCATCGCCAGCGATTTCCACACAGATATCGCCAGCGTGTCGGAAGGGATTTTCCTGACGCTGGCGATGCGTCCGCTGGGCGCGCTGTTCTTTGGCTGGTTGGCCGAACGCTACGGGCGGCGGCCGATCCTGATGCTCAACGTGGTGAGCTTCTCGGTGTTCGAACTGGCCTGCGCCTTCGCGCCTGACCTGTCCACGCTGCTCATCTTGCGCGCGCTGTTCGGTTTCGCCATGGGCGGCGAATGGGGCATCGGCGCGGCGCTGGCGCTGGAATCGCTACCGGCCAAGGGGCGCGGCCTGTTCTCCGGCCTCTTGCAGGAAGGTTATGTCATCGGCTTTCTGCTCGCATCGATCCTGTTCGGCCTTGCGTTTACGCATGTCGGCCGGCGCGGCATGTTCGTCATCGGCGCGGCGCCGGCGCTGCTGGTGCTATATATCCGCGCGACGGTGAAGGAATCCCCCACCTGGTTGGCGGGGCAGCGGAACAAACGTGTGAGCGCCCGCGAGAGCTGGGCAGCGATCAAGGCTTACTTCCCGACCTTCCTGTTCCTGATCGCGCTGATGGCCTGTTTCAACGCCTTCTCCCACGGTTCGCAGGACATGTACCCGACCTTCCTGCAAGTGCAGCACGGCTTCGATGCGGGCACGACCAGCGTGATTGCCATTGCGATGAATCTGGGCGCGCTATTCGGCGGTGTTTTCTTCGGCGCCCTGTCGGAGAAGATCGGGCGCAGGAAGGCGATCGCTCTGGCCGCGTTGCTGGCGCTGCCGATGATCCCGCTTTGGGCCTATTCGACGGCGGCGCTGTGGTTCGCTGTCGGCGCGTTCCTGATGCAGTTCATGATCCAGGGCGCTTGGGGCATCGTGCCGGCGCACCTCAACGAGCTGTCGCCGCCGGCGGTACGGGCAATCCTGCCGGGATTCGCCTACCAGATCGGCAACCTGGCTATGTCGAAGATGGGGCCGCTCCAGGCCGGCATCGCCGAGGCGCACGGCAATAATTACGCCTGGATCCTGGCCTGGACCATTGGCGTGGTCAGCATCGTGCTGGCGGGGGTGACTCTGCTAGGGCGGGAGGCCCGCAGCGCGAAGTTGGGGTAGCGTTTATCGCGGGCAAGACCCGCTCCTGCAAGTGGTTGATTCTGGAACGGACCGAGCAGGATTGCGGTTTGCTCAAAAGGTCTTGCAGGTCTTCCATAGTTCGTGCACAATAACTAACATAACCTGTTATGTTCTAAATTAGGCGCAGGTAACTCATGAATTTCTCGGTACATTTTGACGAAACGACAGTTGAGCGACTGAGCAAGGCGGTCGATCAAGTGGGCCTGACGCGCAACCGCATCATCGTCAGGGCCGTGCAGGAATGGCTGGAACGCAACGAGGAAAAGGACTGGCCGGAACTGCTCAAATCGCATTTCCGCAACCCCGCGCCGGAACTGGCGGCAAACGATGCGCTGGATGCCAAGGCTTGGCGCCCGCACGAAACCGTAGCGGGAGCCAAGTGGTGAAATACCTACTGGACAGCAACATCATCCTCGCCGCCATCAAGGGGCGGTTGCCGGTGGTGGTGCGCTTGTCGGCGCTCAGGCCTGGCGATGTCGCGGTGTCGGTCATCGGTCGTATGGAAGCGGAGATGGGCCTGCGCGGCAATGCGCGTGCACAGGGCAAATATGGCAAATTGCTGCGCGAATTCCTGGCGAACGTGTGCGTACTGGATTTCGGGGCGGACGAAGCGCTGCAGGCGGCGACGCTGGGCAGCTACCAGCAGCAGACTGGCGAGCGCATGAATCATTACAACCTGCTGGTGGCGGCGACGGCGCTCGCGCACCAGTTGACGCTGGTCACCGATGCGCCGGCGGAATTTTCCGGCGTGCCGGGCCTGGATCTGGAAAACTGGCTGCAGCCAGTGCATTGATACGACTTTAACTTAATAGTACAAGGAACTGATATGTCAAGAATATTTAACTTCAGTGCGGGCCCGGCTACGCTGCCGGAAGCGGTCCTCAAGCAGGTCCAGGCCGAGATGCTGGACTGGAACGGCACCGGCATGTCGGTGATGGAAATGTCGCATCGCGACAAGCCTTTCATGTCCATCGCCCAGGCGGCGGAAAAGGACCTGCGCGAACTGATGGGTATTCCGGCGAATTACAAGGTGCTGTTCCTGCAGGGCGGCGCCACGGCGCAGTTCACCTATATCCCGATGAACCTGCTCAACGGCAAAGCCGGCGCGGACTACATCCTCACCGGCGACTGGGGCAAGAAGGCGGCGAAGGAAGCGAGCAAGTATTGCAAGGTGAATGTCGCCGCCAGTTCCGAGGCGGACAAGTTCACGCATATCCCGGCACGCGAAAGCTGGAAGCTGGATGCGAACGCGGCCTACGTCCACTACACGCCGAACGAGACCATCCACGGCGTCGAGTTCAACTGGATTCCCGAAACCGGCACGGTGCCGCTGGTGGCGGACTTCTCCTCGACCATCCTGTCGCGTCCGGTGGACGTGTCGAAGTTCGGCCTGATCTATGCCGGCGCGCAGAAGAACATCGGCCCCTCCGGCGTCACCATCGTCATCGTGCGCGACGACCTCATCGGCCATGCGCAGACGCTGACGCCGGGCATCTTCGATTACAAGCAGATGGCGGAAAACGAATCCATGCTCAACACGCCACCGTGCTTCGCCTGGTATGTGTCGGGCCTGGTGTTCAAGTACCTGAAAGAGCAGGGTGGCCTTGCGGCCGTGGCCGAGCGCAACGAGCGCAAGGCGAAGCTGCTCTACAACTACATCGACTCCGAGACGTTCTACACCAGCCCGGTGAAGAAACCGGATCGTTCGTGGATGAACGTGCCGTTCACGCTCAAGGACGCCGCGCTGGATGCGGATTTCCTCAAGGGTGCGACAGCCGCAAAAATGGCTGGCTTAAAAGGCCATCGTTCGGTCGGCGGCATGCGCGCCAGCCTCTACAACGCCATGTCCGAAGCGGGCGTGAAGGCGCTGGTGGACTATATGAAGGAATTTGCCCGCGCGCGCGGCTGATACGCATCTTTGACGGGCACCCGCTCTCCAAGGTACGGTGCCCGGTTATGTTATAATTTAACTAATTAAATATATTTAAGTATATATTTAATAATATTATGAATAGCTAATCCACACAGAGCGGGTGGCCCGTCTTTCAACAGCTTTCAGGAGTTTTCGCATGTTTAAGATTCAGACCCTCAACAATATCTCCGTGCTCGGCCTGGAGCGCCTGCCGCGCGACCGCTACGAGGTCGCCTCGGAGATTCAGCATCCCGATGCCGTGCTGGTGCGCTCCGCCGACATGCACAAGATCGAGATCGCGCCGTCGATCAAGGCCATTGGCCGCGCCGGCGCGGGCACCAACAACATCCCGGTGGCGAAGATGTCGCAGCGCGGCGTGCCGGTGTTCAACGCGCCGGGTGCGAACTCGAATGCGGTCAAGGAACTGGTGCTGTCCGGCATGCTGCTGGCCGCGCGCAATATTCCGCTGGCGCTGGACTTCGTGAAGAAGCTCGATGGCGACGACCACGCGATGCACAAGGCGGTCGAGGACGGCAAGAAGAAATTCGTCGGCTTCGAACTGCCGGGCCGCACGCTGGGCGTGATCGGTCTTGGCGCCATCGGTGTCAAGGTTGCCAACGCCGCGCTGGAGCTGGGCATGAACGTCTACGGCTACGACCCGGCGATGACCGTGCAGAACGCTTGGCAGCTCAACTCCGGCGTCAAGCAGGCGCTGTCGGTGGACGACCTAGTCGCCAAGTCCCAGTTCATCTCCGTGCACGTGCCGCTGCTCGACGCCACGCGCGGCCTGATCAATGCCGACCGTCTCAAGCTGATGAAGAAGCAGGGCGTGATCCTCAACTTCGCGCGTGCAGAAATCATCGACGAAGCCGCCGTGGTCGAGGCGCTCAACGCCGGCACGCTGCACGCCTACGCCTGCGATTTTCCCAGCAATGCGCTCAAGGGCCATCCGCGCGTCATCGCCACGCCGCACCTGGGCGCCAGCACCGGCGAGGCAGAAGACAACTGCGCGATGATGGTCGCCGACCAGATCCGCGAGTTCCTCGAAGTCGGCAACGTGCGTAACTCGGTCAATTTCCCCGAAGCGGTCATGCCGCTGATGCCGGGCGTGACGCGCCTGTGCATAGTCAACGCCAACGTGCCGAACATGGTCGGCCAGATCACCACCGCGCTGGCCAAGCACAACCTCAATATCTCCGACCTGCTCAACAAATCGCGCGGCGATATTGCCTATACGCTGGTGGATACCGATTCCGCGATCCCCAAAAACACGGTGGATGAAATCGCCGCGATCCAGGGTGTGCTGGCAACCCGTGTGATTGCTGCGCGATAATCCGCGCCCGTTTCGTGTCCCGTTCGTCCGCGAGGTTTTGCGGGCGGACGGGATCAGTCGCGCATGGCCGGCTTTCCGGACATGCTTCGATGGGCTTGGACACGAACGGAAAACCGCATACGGAGTGCCATGACCGACCACCCTTTACTGAAGGCCCGCGAACAGATCGACGCACTGGATGAACAGATCCAGTCGCTGATCTCCAAGCGCGCGCGCATCGCGCAGGAAGTCGCGCAGATCAAGCAGCGCAAGGGCGATGCCGGCGATCACTATCGTCCTTCGCGCGAGGCGGAAGTCCTGCGCCGCACGATGGATCGCAATACCGGGCCGCTGACCGGCGAGGTGATGGCGCGGCTGATGCGCGAGATCATGTCGGCCTGCCTGTCGCTGGAATCGCCGCTGACCATCGCCTACCTGGGCCCGGAAGGTACCTACACGCAGGCGGCGGTGCTCAAGCATTTTGGCGACAGCGTCACCGCGCGCCCGGTCAATGCCATCGACGAGATTTTCCGCGACGTGGAAAGCGGCGCGGCGTATTACGGCGTAGTTCCGGTGGAGAATTCCACCGGCGGCGTCGTCATCCACACGCTGGACGAACTGGTCAACACCAAGCTGCGCATCTGCGGCGAGGTGACGCTGCCCGTGCATCACCACCTGCTGTCGAACGAATCGGGCCTCGACAAGATCGCCCATGTTTATTCGCACGCGCAATCCTTCGCGCAGTGCCGCAAGTGGCTGGACGCCAAGCTGCCCAGGGCGCAGCGCGAGGCGGTATCGAGCAACGCCCAGGCTGCGCGCATTGCCAGGGAAAAAGGCGGGGCGGCCATCGCCAGCCAGCAGGCCGGCCGACTGTATGGGCTGAACATCATGTTCTCAAACATTGAGGACGATTCCAGCAACACCACGCGCTTCCTGATTATCGGCAAGCAGGACCCGACACCGACCGACGGCGACATCACCTCCGTGGTGTTGTCCGCGCATCGCAATGTGCCGGGCGCGCTGTTCAAGCTGCTGCAACCCTTCGCCGATGCCAGTCTGGACCTCAACCGTATCGAGTCGCGCCCGATGAAAGGTGCGGTGACGCAGGACTACTTCTTCTTCATCGATTTCAGCGGCCATGCGCAGGATCAGAAAGTGAAAAAAGTGCTGGAAGAGGTGCGCGGCAACGCGGCCTTCTTCAAAATACTTGGCTCTTATCCGCGTGCGGTGATGTGATGACGCAAGTTCTATACAAGAAGGCTCTGTCCGGCGTCCTTTCGCTTGAGGCCTATACCCCTGGCATGCCCATCGAGGAGCTGCAGCGCAAGCTGGGCGTGGCGGACGCGGTGAAACTATCGTCGAACGAAAATCCGCTGGGCATGAGCCCGCGTGCGCGTGCGGCGGTCGCAGCGGCGGTGACTGGCACGGACCTCGCGCGCTATCCAGACGGTAGCGGCTTCCGTTTGAAGAAAAAACTCGCCGAGATGCACCGCATCGGCACCGAGCGCATCACGCTAGGTAACGGCTCCAACGACATCATCGAACTGCTCGGCCGCGTCTATCTTGGTCCCGGCCGCAAGGCGATGTTCTCGGCGCACGCCTTCGCGGTCTACTCCATCATCGCGCAGGCGCAGGACGCGGAGGCCATCGTGATTCCGGCGAAGCTGCTGAGCGACCCCATGCCGCTGGGGCATGATCTTGCCGCTTTCGCGGAGAAGCTCGCCGCGGATGTCGCACTGATTTTCATTGCCAATCCGAACAATCCAACCGGTACCTGGCTGCAGCCCGGTGAGATCGAAGTCTTCCTGCGCAAAGTGCCTGCCGACGCCATCGTGGCGCTCGACGAAGCCTATTACGAGTACATGGATCCGGCGTTGCGCGGCGATTCGCGGGCACTGCTTGAGCGCTACCCCAACCTGGTCGTGTTCCGTACGTTCTCCAAGGCCTACGGCCTCGCCGGCTTGCGCGCGGGTTATGCACTGTCCAGTCCGGAAATCGCGGACCTGCTGAATCGCGTGCGCCAGCCGTTCAACAACAACAGCCTCGCCCTGCTCGCGGCCGAGGTTGCGCTGGAAGACCAGGAACATGTGCGCCGCTCGGTGGAACTGAACAACCGCGAACGGGTGCGCATGACCGCCGCACTGAAGGGCATGGGCCTGACCGTGCTGCCCACGCAGGCAAATTTCATCGCCATCGGATTTGGACGCGACGCCGGACCCATTCATCATGGGTTGCTGGAACGCGGCCTGATCGTGCGCCCCGTCGCGTCCTACGACATGCCGCAATTCTTGCGCGTGAGCGTCGGGACTGAGATGGAAAATAATAGTTTTATCAATGCTCTAAAAGAAATACTTAAAGCGTGATCCACAAGCTTGCCGTCATAGGTCTTGGGCTCATCGGCGGTTCGCTGGCACGCGCGCTTCGTGCCGCGGGCCACGTCGGGATTATTTCCGGTTACGACCTCGATCCGGCGCAGCGCGAGAGCGCTCTGCGCCTGGGTGTCATTGACCGCATCGGCAGCGATGCCGCGGATACCGTGCACGACGCGGACGTCGTGCTGCTCGCTGTGCCGGTACTGCACACGCTGGATGCGCTGACAGCAGTGCTGCCCGCTCTGAAAGCTGGCTCTGTCGTGACCGATGTGGGCAGCACCAAGCAGTCGGTGCTCGCCGACGTGAGCCGCGCTTGTGGTGGCAAGGTTCCTCCCTGGTTTGTCGCCGCGCATCCCATCGCAGGCACTGAAAAAAGCGGCGTCGCTAATGCTCTGGCGGATTTGTTCAAAGGTCACCGTGTGGTGCTGACGCCGCATCCGGAACAGGATCCGGCGGCACGCAGGCAGATTGCTGCGCTGTGGCAGGCTGCCGGCGCACGCGTCGTGGAAATGCAGCCCGAACAGCACGACGCGATTTTCGCCGCGACCTCGCATCTGCCGCACCTGCTCGCCTTCAGTTACGTGGACATGCTGGATCGCCTCGATGCGCAGCACGAGATTTTTCCGAACGCCGGCGGCGGCTTCCGCGATTTCACACGCATCGCTTCGTCGTCGCCGCGGATGTGGCATGACATCCTGCGTGCCAATAAGTCTGATGTCAGCGCGCTGCTGGGGAAGCAGATCGAGGAACTGGGCCAGTTGCAACAGATGATCGCACAGGATCGCTGGGACGAAGTGCTTGCATTGTTCCAGCGTGCGCGTGCAGCGCGCGAACGCTACCTGGCCCAGATCGAATAGGACAAAAATGAGCGGCGACGTGACCTACAAACTTGTTCCCGGAGGCCGGCTTTCAGGAAGCCTGCGCGTGCCCGGCGACAAGTCCATCTCGCATCGCGCCGTGATGCTGGCGTCGCTGGCCGAGGGCGTGTCCAGCATCAGCGGATTCCTCAACGGCGAGGATTGCCTCTGCACGATGAAGGCGTTCCAGACTATGGGCGTCAGGATCGAGCAGACCGGGCCGACCTCGCTGCGCGTTCATGGCGCGGGCAAGGCGGGGTTGAAGGCTCCCGCCGCTGCGTTAGACCTGGGCAATTCCGGCACTTCGATGCGGCTCATGGCGGGCCTTATGTCGGCGCAGCCGTTTGCCGTCACGCTGATTGGTGACGCGTCGCTGTCGAAGCGGCCGATGGCGCGCATCGTCGAACCGCTGCGCCAAATGGGCGCGAACATCGAAACCGAAGCGGGCGGCCGTTCGCCGCTGCGGATACAGCCGGGCAGAGGCCTCAAGGGCATTTCCTATCGTTCTAAAGTCGTCAGCGCGCAGGTGAAATCCGGCCTAATCCTCGCGGGCCTGTATGCCGAGGGCGTGACGGAAGTTATCGAGCCGGAGGCGTCGCGCGATCACACCGAGCACATGTTGCAGGCTTTCGGGGTGAAGCTCGAAGCCGCGCCGGGACGCGCCGCGATCCGGGGCGGGCAGGGACTCCGGGCGACCGATGTCCACGTGCCCGCGGATATTTCTTCCGCCGCGTTTTTCATGGTCGGCACCGCCATCACGCCCGGTGCGGAAGTGCTGTTGACCGACGTAGGGGTCAACCCGACGCGCACGGGCATCATCGATGTACTGCGCAAGATGGGCGCTGAAATCGAGCTGCTGAATCCGCGCCAGTTTGGTACAGAGCCGGTCGCGGATATTCGCGTGCGCGGCAGCGAACTGCGCGGCATCGCCATCGGCAAGGAACTGGTGGCGGCGGCTATCGACGAATTCCCGATCATCTTTATCGCGGCTGCATTTGCGCGCGGTGAGACCACGGTGACAGGTGCCGAGGAACTGCGCGTGAAGGAAAGCGACCGCATCCAGACCATGTGCGATGGCCTGCGCGCACTAGGCATCGCTGCGGCGGCAAAGCCCGACGGCATGAGCATCATGGGTGGACGCATGCACGGCGGCTGCGTCGATTCGCATGGCGATCACCGCATCGCCATGTCGTTCGCGATTGCGGCGCTGCGCGCCGAGCAGCCGATCACGATCCTCGACTGTGCCAACGTCAATACCTCGTTTCCCGGATTTGCGGAACTTGCGGCGCGCGCCGGCCTGCGCATCACGGTGAGCTGAGTGGCCGCCACAGTGCCGGTCGTTGCCGTTGACGGCCCCAGCGGGGTCGGCAAAGGCATGGTCACGCGCGAACTGAGGGCGCGATTGCAGGGCTGGCACTTGCTGGACAGCGGCGCGCTGTACCGTCTGCTCGCGCTCGCGGCGCATCAGTCCGGTTTGGATCTGACCAATGCTGTCGCCATTGTGGCCTTGACGCATAAACTTCAGATTGAATTCATGGAAGATGAGCGGAAACAGGAGCTTATTGTCCTGAACGGCGTCAATGTCACACGCGAAGTGCGCTCCGAGGCGATCGGCGGGCTGGCTTCACTCATTGCCGTGCTGCCGGAAATCCGCAAGGCGCTGTTCGAGCGGCAACTGGTGTTTCGCCAACCACCCGGATTGATTGCCGACGGGCGCGATATGGGCACTATTGTCTTTCCCGACGCCATTTTGAAGATTTTCCTCGAAGCCAGTGCCGAGGAACGGGCTCAGCGGCGCTACCTTCAGTTGAGAGAATCCGACATAAATGCTAACCTCGACAGGATTCGCGTTGAGATTTTGCGGCGCGATGAGCGGGATCGCGGGCGCGCAGTAGCGCCGCTGGTTCCGGCAAAGGATGCTGTGACGATTGATACGACATCGCTTGCGCCAGCGGCAGTCTTGGCCAAGGTCGATGCGCTGTTGAAATCTCGCGGTTTGATCTGAGAGCCAAAAAGGATTTTGGCTTTTTATTCATTAACAGGCCCGCCCCAGGGATTCAGGCGGATGTTCAACTTAACGAGTGTTACCCATGAGCGAGAGTTTCGCAGAACTTTTTGAGGCCAGCCTGAAAGGTGGCCAGTCGATGCAGTCCGGCACCATCGTCAACGCGATCGTGCTGGCGGTAAAGCCCGATGTCGTGATCGTGGACGCAGGCCTCAAGTCTGAAGGCGTCATTGCACTTCAGGAATTCATGGTCGATGGCGTCGTCAGCGTCGCCGTCGGCGATCAAGTAGAAGTAGCGCTGGAAACTGTCGAAGACGGTTTCGGCGAAACCAAATTCAGCAAGGAAAAAGCCGAGCGCATCAAGACCTGGGAGCGCTTGGCAAAGGCGCATGACGGCAAGGAAACCGTCATCGGCATCATCACCGGCAAGGTCAAGGGCGGTTTTACCGTCGATATCGGCACCGTGCGTGCGTTCCTGCCCGGTTCGCTGGTCGATGTGCGCCCCGTGCGCGATACCTCCTACCTCGAAGGCAAGCCGCTCGAATTCAAGGTCATCAAGCTCGACAAGTTGCGCAACAACGTCGTCGTTTCTCGCCGCGAAGTGCTCGAAGCCGAGTACAGCGCCGAGCGTGACAGCCTCCTGCAGAATCTTCAAGAAGGCGTGGTGCTCAAGGGCGTGGTCAAGAACCTCGTCGAATACGGTGCGTTTGTTGACCTCGGCGGCATCTACGGTCTGCTGCATATCACCGACATGACCTGGAAGCGCGTCAAGGATCCGGCCGAAGTGGTGCAGGTCGGCCAGGAAATCGAAGTCAAGGTTCTCAAGTACGACCGCGAGCGCCGCCGCGTGTCGCTGGGCCTCAAGCAGCTGGGCGCGGATCCGTGGATGGAGATCGAGCGCCGCTATCCCGAAAAGACCCGCATGTTCGGCAAGGTCACCAACATCACCGATTACGGTTCCTTCGTCGAGATCGAGCCGGGCGTGGAAGGCTTGGTGCACGTGTCCGAAATGGACTGGACCAACAAGAACGTCAATCCGGCCAAGGTTGTTTCCGTTGGCGACGAAGTCGAAGTCATGATTCTCGACATCGACGGCGAGCGCCGCCGCATTTCTCTGGGCATGAAGCAGTGCCGCCAGAATCCCTGGGAAGAATTCGCGCAGAACCATCAGAAGGGCGACAAGGTCCACGGCGCGATCAAGTCGATCACCGATTTCGGCATCTTCATCGGCCTGGACGGCGGCATCGATGGATTGGTGCACCGGTCCGATCTCGACTGGAACGACACCGGCGAAAACGCCGTGCGCAAGTACCAGAAGGGCATGGAGCTGGATGCCGTGGTACTGGCCATCGACGGCGCGCGCGAGCGCATTTCGCTGGGCGTGAAGCAGGTCGCGCAGGATCCGCTGGCGCAGTTCATCGCCGAAAACACCAAGGGCAATATCGTCAAGGGCACCGTCAAGGCGGTGGATGCCAGGGGCGCGCAGATTGACCTGGGTAACGGCGTCGAGGGCTACATCAAGGCCAACGACCTTTCGCGCGATCGCGTGGAAGACGCCACCAAGGTTCTGAGCGTCGGCGGCGCGCTGGAAGCGCGCTTTATCGGCGTGGATCGCAAGAACCGCATCGTGACGCTGTCGGTCCGTGAGAAGGAAATCCAGGAAGAGCAGGAAGTCGTGACGGAATACAGCAACCGCAACGCTTCCACCGGCAAGACCAGCCTGGGCGACATCCTCAAGGATCAGCTCGGTTCATAGTGTCATCCTGACAAGTCGCGAACAGCCCTGTTCGCGACTTTGAAAACAAGCGATAACCCTAGATATATATTGGGGTATTAACGAAGGCCGCGCTTGCGCGGCCTTCTTTTTTTCTCTATCGTCTGTCGCAAGCGTGCGGCATCTCGGAACAAACCACTCCGCCTGGAAAAGCCATGACGAAATCCGAACTTGTTGAGCGTCTCTCCACCCGGCAGACCCACCTGATGCAGAAGGATGTGGAGCTTGCGGTGAAGCTGGTGCTGGACCAGATCAGCAATGCGCTGGCGCGCAAGGATCGCGTGGAGATTCGCGGCTTCGGCAGCTTCGCGCTGCACCACCGGCCGGCGCGTGTCGGGCGCAATCCCAAAAGCGGCGAGCCGGTGCGCATTCCGCCCAAGAGCGTGCCACATTTCAAGCCGGGCAAGGAGATGCGCGAGCGCGTCAACAGCAACGCAACCGCGGCCGCAGATTAACTTTAAGAAGATTATCTATGTCTCGGATTATCATACTAATTATTCTTCTTATTGTGCTTTGTCTCGGCGCCGCCGTAGGCTATTTCAACGCGCAGCCGGTGGAGTTTTATTACCTGTTCGGATCGGTGCATATGCCGCTGATCGCGCTGATCATCGGCGTGTTTTCCGTGGCGGTACTGCTGACCCTGCTGCTGGTGATGGTGCGGATTTTTTCGCTGAAAAGTGAACTGCGCCAACTACGCCGGAAACTTCGCGACCATGAAACCGAATTGAGGAACCTGCGGAATCTTTCCGCTGAACCGGCCAAACCATCCTGACCATCCTGATCCGGGGCTCCGCCCATGTTTGACAGTCTGCTGTCCTGGCTGCTGCTGCCTCTGGGTGTGGTGCTGGGCTGGGTGCTGGCGCGGCGCATGCCACGACCGGAGCAGCAGGCGATCAATTCCGAACAGCTTGGCGGCCTGCTGACGCAGTTGACCAGCGACGATCCCGACCAGGCCATCGTCGCGCTGACGCAGGCGGCGGAGTTCGACCAGTCCACCGCCGAACTGCATCTCACGCTGGGCAATCTGTTCCGCAAGCGCGGCGAGATCGACCGCGCGCTGCGCATTCACGAGGCCCTGCTCGCGCGCCCGCAACTCAAGCCGCAACTGATGCACCAGGTGCGCTTCGAGCTTGCGCAGGACTACACCAAGGCCGGCCTCATGGATCGCGCCGAAGCCCTGTTCAACGAGTTGGCTGCGGAAGGGCTGTTCGTCTCCGCAGCACTGGAGCAACTGGTTGCGGTGTACGAGCAGCAGCGCGACTGGAAACAGGCGATCGAAGCGGCGCAGCGTCTGGAAGCAGCGCGCGGCGAATCGCGCCGCGCCAACATCGCGCAGTATTACTGCGAACTGGCCGAGGAAGCGCGCCGCGTCAAGAAACCCGACGAGGCGCTGAAGCTTGCGAAGAAGGCGCTGGACAAGCACAAGGACTGCGTGCGCGCGAGCCTGATGCTGGGCGCGCTGGCTGAAGCGCGGAATGATTTCGCCGAAGCCGCCGAACACTACCGGCGTGCGTTCGACCAGAATCCGCGCTTCCTGCCGGAAGTGATGGCGCCGCTACAGCGCTGCGCGGAAAAAACCGCCGACACGGCCGGTTTCCTGGAATTTCTCAAGGACGTGAAGGCGCACGGCAATACGGCGGTGCCGGTCCTCGCTGAGGCCAGGCTGATGCGTCAGGAAGGCATGGACGCGCTGAACCATATGGCCGCCGGTCTCGAAATGCAGCCCACGCGCGCGCTGTTCGCGGAGTTTCTCGAAGTGCTGGAGAAGCGGCCGGAGGTTATCGCGGCCGGACTGGATCGCGCCGCGCACAGCTTGCACGAGGCGCTGAAAAAGCTGATGGAGACCGCGCCGCGCTATCAGTGCAGCAACTGCGGCTTCAACCCGCGCCAGCTATTCTGGCAGTGCCCCGGCTGCAAGCAGTGGGGCACGGTGATGCCGGTTGAGGATCTGATCAAGCCGGGATGAAGGGCCAGCGCACCCGCCCGCGACACGGTGTTTTTGCGAAGCAAAACGGGTGCGGGAGCGGGCGGTGGGGTGCCGACCTTCGCGCGGGTCTGGGCTTCGGGCGCCTCCCGCACCCATTGCCCTTCGGGCAAGCACCGTGTCGGTACCCGCTCCGTCCGTTTTAGCTTGGCAGAATGTGCATAATTATTAAATTAAAAGTTCTATAAGTAATAATTCATAAAAATAATCCAGCCGTTTCGCAGAGAGCGGGTGCGGACGGTCGATTGTGCGACTGCGCCGGACGTGGCATTTTGAATCCAGAGCCAGGGAGAGCTGCGTGGCCAAGACCGCGTTCGTCACCGGTGCGACCGGATTCGTCGGACTGAACCTGATCGAGCAACTGCTCGAACAGGGCTGGGAGGTCACGGCCATGCATCGCGCCAAATCCGACATCCGCGCGCTGGAGCGTTTGCCGGTGCGCCGCGTGATCGGCGACGTGACGCAGTCGCAGAGCCTCAAGAACCTGATCCGCCCCGGCGTCGGCTGCGTGTTCCACGTCGCCGGCAACACCAGCCTGTGGGCCAGGTCGCATTCCGAGCAGCTCAAGGTCAACGTTAAGGGCACGCGCAACCTGGTGCGCGCCGCGCTAGAGGCCAATGCAAGGCGCTTCGTGCTCACCTCCAGCATCGTCGCCTACGGTCTGCACGCGGGCACCATCAACGAAGACACGCCGACGCGCGGCAACGCAGCGAAAATCAACTACGTGCGCAGCAAGGCGCTGGCCGAGCGCGAGGTGCGCCGCGGCATCGCGCGCGGGCTCAAGGCGGTGATCGTCAATCCGTCCAACATCATGGGCGCGCACGACACCAGTAACTGGTCGCGCATGTTCCGCCTAGTGCAGTCCGGCCGACTGCCGGCGGTGCCGCCGGGCGGCGGCAGTTTCTGCCACGCACGCGAAGTGGCGCGCGCGCATATCGCCGCCGCAGAACGCGGCCGCATCGGCGCCAACTACCTGCTCGGCGGCGCGGATACCAGCTACCTGGGACTGGTGCAGGGCATGAGCCGGGAGATGGGTCTCAAGCGCCGCGTCATCGCGCTGCCGCCGCGCGTGCTGGGCGTCTACGCGCGCATCGAGGAATGGCTGGCGCCGGTGTTCGGGCGTGAGCCGGACGTGACGCGCGACGCGGTGGCGTTGCTGTCGCTGAACCTTTACTGCAACACGCGCCGCGCGGTGGACGAACTGGGCTACCGGCCGCAGCCGCTGCAGGCGATGCTGCAGGACTGCCATGCGTGGATGCTGAAAGAGGGTCTGCTCAAGGCGCCTAAGGCCTGAGACTTTCCATCGTTGCGGCGTTGCCGGTGAAACGCCCGGAAGTGTCGGACGGCCGCCAGTTCGCCGGCAGCCTGGCGCGGATCTCCTGACGCCGCGCGATCAGCCGCGCCTTGTCCTGGCCGCTGAGATTGGGCAGGCGCAGGCCGGCATCGAGTTGCGCCAGCGCGTTGCCATCGTCGCCGCGCAGGTAGAGATAATTCGCCATCTGGTAGGCCGATTCCGGATTATTCCCCATGTCGCGCGCGGCCTCGGCCAGCAGCTTGGAGAACAGCATGCGCGTGCCGACTATGGTCTGGCTACTGAGCAGCAACTGGCGCGCCTTGTCGGGCTGGCCCGCGGTAATCAGCGCATCGGCGTAGTCGAGAATCGCCGGCGCGTAGCGCGGGTAGAGCTTGATCACCTCGGCATAACTCGCCAGCGACGGCGCGGTTTGCTGCGCCGCCAGTTGCAGGTGCGCGTGCAGCAGGGCGATTTGCGCCTGGTGCGGAAACTGTTCCAGCGTGGGTTGCAGCACTTTCTGCGCCTCGTCGATGCGGCTGAGTTGCAGCAGCGCATAGGCATAGCCGTAACGCACCGCGGGTGTGTCGTGGCCGGCGCCGAGTTCGCCGCCGAAGTAATCGGTCGCCTGGCTCTCGCGGTCGACCGACATCACGCGCGCGCGCGCCTGTAGCAGCGAGAAGTCCATCGAATCCTTGTGTGTGATCTTCGGTAGTTCCGCGATGCGCGCGCGCGCTTCGGCAATGCGCGTGGTGTTGAGCGGATGGGTGAGCAGTATCTCCGGCAGGCGGCCACCGTAGAGGCGCGTCTGCTGTTCCAGGCGGATGAAGAAATTGGCCATGCCGTTGGGGTCGAAGCCGGCCGCGGCCATGGTCTGAATGCCGATGCGATCAGCTTCCTGCTCGTGCGCGCGGGTGTAGTTGACTTGGCGCTGGTAGTTAATCGCTTGGCCGGCGCCGATCGCGCCGATCACCAGGTTGGGATTGGCAACCGAACCAGCCAGAATCGCGGCCAGCACTGCCGCCCAGGTCAGCGCGTTGGCGACCTTGGTGTCTTCCTCGGCGCGTGCGATGTGGCGCTGCGTGACGTGCGCAAGTTCGTGGCCCATTACACCCGCCAGCTCGCTCTCGTTGGCGGCGGCGAGCAGGGTGCCGATGTTGATGCCGATGAAGCCGCCGGGCAGGGCGAAGGCGTTGATGCGGTCGTCGGCGACGACGAAGAAGGTCATCGGCCACAGGGGCTGCGTCACGCTGTGCGAGACCAGCTTGTAGCCGATGGTGTTGACGTAGTCCTCCAGCTCTGGATCTTCGACCACGTAATCGTTGGCGTAGAGTTCGGCCACCACCTCGCTGCCCAGTTCGCGCTCCTGCGCGGGCGACATCGCGTTGTCCGCCGGATCGCCCAAGCGCGGCAGGTCGATGACGTTGGCGCCGGCGCATATCGGCGCCACGGCCAGCAAGACCGACAGCGTGAGGCAGGTGAGCAGTTTGAGCATGAAATCAGCCGTGATTTAACAGTTGGAACCGCGGGCGGATTACGTTCAGCGGCCCAGCGCCTGGCCCATGCGCACCGTCGCGCCAGGCTGTGCGATGCCGTCCCAGTTCACCGCGCCCGGCGCGGTCAGTAGGATCACAGTGGAGCCCATGTTGAAGCGGCCCATTTCCTCGCCGCGCGCGAGCTTGACGAGGGAGCCCATGACATAGTTGCCGCCCTCCGACACGCGCTTGTGCGGCGGGCTGATCTGGCCGGCCCAGACGGTTTCCATGCTGCCGACAAACAGCGCGCCGACCAGCACCATCGCCAGCGGCCCGCGGTCGGTGTCGAACATCGCCACCACGCGCTCGTTGCGCGCGAACAGATTGGGCATCGCGCGCGCGGTCGCCGGGTTCACGCTGAACAGGCGCCCCGGCATGTAGCGCCAATGTCGCAGGCGCGCGGTGGTCGGCATGTGGATGCGGTGATAGTTGTAGGGCGCGAGGTAGATCGTGCAGAACTGGCCGCCGGCGAATTCTTTCGCGCTAAGCGCATCGCCGCCCAGCAGTTCCAGCGCCGAGTAATCGCGGCCCTTGGCCTGGAAGATGCGGCCGTCGACGATGGCGCCGAGCTGGCTGATGGTGCCGTCCACCGGGCTCAAGAAAGCCGGTTCCGCCGCAATCGCGCGCGCGCCCGGCTTGAGCGCGCGGGTGAAGAAATGATTGAACGAGCGGTAGTCTTCAGGCCGCTCGTATTCCGCCTCGGCGAGACTGATGTCGAACTGGCGCATGAACACGCGGATGAACGCGTTCTTGAACCAGACCGTCTCGATGCGCGTGAGTTTGTACATCAGCCACGACAGGAAGCGCGTCGGCAGGCATAGCTGTATCGAGGCAAACAGGCGGTCGCCCATGCTGCCAGCATTTTCAGTGCTCATATGCGCCACCCGCTCTCGGAGGAAACGCAGGAAGGTGTGTTATTTAATATCATATATTATTTAAATTATAAGGTAAAATATAACATCACTAGCGATGGTTTACGCAAGAGCGGGTGAGTTCAGGGCGCGGCCGTCACGGTGAATTTCACGTCGAGCGGCTTCTGATCGCCGCAGAAAAAACTCATCGCCGCCTGCTCGCCGGGTTTCATCTCGCGCCTGGGCTTGAACAGCATCAGGTGCAGCCCGCCGGGCGCGAATTGCAACTGGCCGTGCGCGGGAATGCTTACCTGCTCCAGCATATCCATTTTCGAGATGCCGTTTTCAATGATCGTGCGGTGCAGGCCCACACTCTCGAAATCCGCGCTTTCGACCTTGTGAACGATCACCGGCTTCGCGCCCGCGTTGCTCAGCGTCACATAGCCCGCCAGCACGGTCGCGCCCGGCGGCGCCTGCGGAATGCGGCCATCGCTGGCGCTCAGGCCAGCGCAGGCCCAGGCGGGCAGGGTGAGCAGCAATGCGGCAAGCGCAAGCAGGATTCTCATGAACGGGCATCCATCAGGGCGGCAAGGTCGGCAGCCAGCACTTCAAGCTTTTGCGGTGCCGAGAAAAATGCGGTGTAGCGTGCCTGCGGATCGAATAGTATCAAGCCGGATGAGTGATCCATCTCGTAGGTCTCCGGTGTCTTGCCGGGCACCTTGAGATAGGCGATGCCGAGCATGCGTGTGAACTGCGCCAGCGCCGGTTCCTGCGCGGTGACGCCGGTGAAATCCGGGTTGAAGAAATGCACGTACGTCGCCAGGCGCACGGGTGTGTCGCGCGCCGGATCGATGGATAGGAACACCACGCTCAGCTTGTGGCCGGATTTGGTCAGGTTCGCGTCCAGCGCTTTCAGCATCGCCAGCGTAGTCGGGCAGACGTCCGGGCAGGAGGTGTAGCCGGGATACAGCAGCGTCCAGTGGCCCAGCAGCGAAGCCTTGGTGAACGGCTGGCCCTTGCCGTCGGTGAGGCTGAAATCGGACAAGGTGCGCGGCGGATTCAGCAGCGTGCCGGACTGGAGATGCACAGGCTTCGGCCCCATCCAGAAACTGGCAAGCCACAACCCGGCCAGGGCGGCGACGAAAGCGATGATGACGGCGGCGAACTTCGATTTCACATGCTGCTCCAAGAGAGCCGATGGCGGCTTTCATTGCCGCCTGTGTGGGCCGCAACGCATAATCCACAACCTTTTCCGATTATCCCACACCCCACCGCGATCATGGCCCGCACAGAGGACACTTCGGCGCTGCTTTGCGTGCGCGATCTGGTGCGCTGGGGCGCCAGCGAGTTTGGCCGTGCCGGCCTGCATTTCGGCCACGGCACTGACAACGCGCTGGACGAGGCGTTCCATCTGGTGCTGCACGCGCTGCATCTTCCGGCTGATGTGCCCGCGCTGTATTTGGAGGCGGCGGTCACCGCCTCAGAACGCGCCAGCGCGCTGAAGTTGCTGCGCGCGCGCGTTAAATCTCGTAAACCCGCTGCTTACCTGCTGGGCGAGATCGAGTTCTGCGGCCTGAGTTTTGAGGTGGATGAGAATGTGCTGATCCCGCGTTCGCCCATTGCGGAAATGATCGAACGGCATTTCGCGCCCTGGCTCACACGCGAACCGGTCTGCATCCTCGACCTCTGCGCCGGCAGCGGCTGCATCGGCATCGCCAGCGCTTTTGAATTTCCCGAAGCGGGCGTCGATCTCGGCGAGATTTCGCCCGCCGCGCTGCAAGTTGCGCGGCGCAATATCGCGCGCCATCATCTGGACGGCCGCGTGCGCGCGGTGAAAAGCGACCTGTTCCAGTCGCTGACCGGCCCCTATGACCTCATCGTCTCCAACCCGCCCTATGTGCCTTCGGCAGAGTGGAAGAAACTCGCGGCGGAATATCACCACGAACCGCGCATGGCGCTCGACGCCGGCCACGACGGCATGGATATCGTCGCGCGCATTTTGCAGGACGCGCCCGCGCAGCTTTCGCCCGGTGGCCTGCTGGTCTGCGAAGTCGGCGGTAGCGTGGAAGAATTCGAAGCGCGCTGGCCGAATCTGCCCGTGACCTGGGTAGAGTTCGAGCGCGGCGGCGACGGCGTGTTCGTGATAGCACGCGAAGATCTGATCAAGAGTCTCTGACATGTCCGGCAATACATTTGGGAAATTATTTTGCGTCACCAGTTTCGGCGAGAGCCACGGCCCGGCCCTCGGCTGCGTGGTGGACGGCTGCCCGCCGGGGCTGGCCTTGTCCGAGGCCGACATCCAGCCGGACCTGGACCGCCGCAAACCGGGCAAGTCCAAGTACGTGACCCAGCGCAAGGAGGAAGACAAGGTCGAAATCCTCTCTGGCGTGTTCGAGGGCAAAACCACCGGCACGCCCATCGCCTTGCTGATCCGCAACACTGACCAGCGCAGCTACGACTACGAGAAGATCAAGCAGGTGTTCCGGCCGAACCACGCCGACTACGCCTACATCCAGAAATACGGCATCCGCGACCATCGCGGCGGCGGACGCTCCAGCGCGCGCGAAACGGCGGTGCGCGTGGCGGCGGGCGCGATTGCGAAGAAATACCTGCGCGAGAAATTCGGCATCGAGGTGCGCGGCTATCTTGCGCAGATGGGCGCGATCAAGCTCGCATTCAAAAGCTGGGAGGCGATCAACCAGAACGCCTTCTTCTCGCCCGATCCAGACCGCGTGCCGGAACTGGAAACCTATATCGACACCCTGCGCCGCGAGGGCGATTCCATCGGCGCACGCATCAACGTCGAAGCGAGCAACGTGCCGCCGGGCTTGGGTGAGCCGGTGTTCGACCGCCTCGACGCCGAGCTGGCGTTCGCGCTGATGAGCATCAACGCGGTCAAGGGCGTGGAGATCGGCGACGGCATGAAAGTCGCCGAAATGAAAGGCACCGAGCACCGCGACGAGATGACGCCGCAGGGTTTTCTCGGCAATCACTCCGGCGGCATTTCGGGCGGCATCAGCACCGGGCAGAACATCCTCTGCTCGCTCGCAATCAAGCCCACGTCGAGCATCACCAAGCCGGGCAAGAGTATCGACCAGGATGGGCACGCGACCGAGATGCGCACCACCGGCCGCCACGATCCCTGCGTCGGCGTCCGCGCCACGCCGATTGCCGAAGCGATGGTCGCGCTGGTGCTGATGGATCACTACTTGCGCCACCGCGCGCAGAACGCGGACGTGCATCCGGCGACGCCGAAGATTCCGGGATCGGCGCAGGCTGGCTAAATGACGCGCTGCGCTTCACCCGCTCTTGTTGTTTATCAGTAGAGTTTGTTTTTATATGTTTACTATTATTTAAAATATTAAATAAATAAAACGAGTATTGCTATTCAAAATGCAAGAGCGGGTGGCCATTTTTTTAGTCGACCTTAGTCAACAGCGGCTAAACTGGAAGCAGCACCGAGGACAATCGCTATGACTGCTATGACCGCTGCCAGCTTCAAGCAAAAGGCGCACGCGCTGATTGACCAGCTGCCGGATACAGCCGACTGGAAGGATCTGGCTTATGAGGCGTCGATCATCCAAGACATTGAGGAAGGTTTGGTAGACAGCGATACGGGCCGCGTCACCGAGAACAACGAGGTGCGCCGCCGCTTCAGGCTTCCCGAGTTGCCTGAATGAGGGCGCAGTGGACTGATAAAGCGCTCCTTCGTCTGCAACAAGTCCACGATTACATCGCGCAAGACAGCCCGATCAATGCGCAGCGTTTTGTCGATCGCCTGACGCGAAAAGCTGCTCTGATCGCAAGCCAGCCGCGCGCCGGCGCAGTCGTCAAGAAATACCAGCGCGAAGACCTCCGTGAAACCTACGAAGGACTTTACAGGATCGTCTACCGCGTCCACCTAGATCGCATCGACATTCTGACCGTGCGCCACGGTGCGCGGCGGATGCCTGAGCATTTGCGTAACCTCTGACAGCGGCATGCATGCAAGTTGAAAACCGTTTCAAGTGAACGCATTGAATAATTTTCAACTGGCCTCTTAGGTTTATAAAGTTCTCGCAGCAAAGAAGAAATAAAGACGATTTAAATGACAAGTGAAGATGTCTATAACGTGGACTTTTGCGCAAAATCGAGGCAATTTTAAATATGGAAACACATGACTGGGTAATTGCGGCGGCAACCCTGTTAACAGCTTGCTGAAAAACGCAGTAAAACTTCGGCGTCTACAACGTGCGAATCAATTTTTTCGCGATGCGCGCCAGTCATGCGCGCCTCAGTGCTCGCCATTTTCTGCTTGATGGA